>NZ_CALKTS010000319.1 GCF_937997595.1 uncultured Campylobacter sp.
GCGGGCTTGGTTGCGACGTGATGCCAAACTCCAACTGGGAGAGCGCGAAGAGGCATCTAAACGACTTCATCTACGTAGCCGACGTCGTCATCCTTGACGCCGAGATCCTGCGCGCCAATATAAGCGAAATAAACTACCTCAACGCGCTGGAAAAAGACGGGGTATTTTTCATATTTTTGCTCAAAAACAAACACTCGCTCAAGGTGTTAGAGGGGCTAAATTTTAAATTTTTCAAGCTCGAGATGCCATATTTCTACGACGAGTTTTACGCCACGCTCGATATCATCGAAAAGATCAAAAACGATGAGAATTTCTTGGGGCTGTAGCGAACGGGTAACGACAAATTTAAAACCAAAGAAATTGAAGTGCTATATTTTGACTTAGATTGGATCAAGGGCAATATAAAAGATAGCGAATATGCCTCAAGAGAGCGGCGATACGAGGCGTATTTGGCAGGGCTGCATAAAAATATGCATACGCTAGAAAGAATTTTTGCGGGCATAAGCTTCAACGATGCGCTATTGCTACCCAAAAAGCAAATTAATGAAAAATTGCATTTGAAATTTTACATCGGAGATTTGCAAAATGGATATTATGAACTAAAATGCGCTATGAGCTCGAATCAAAGATGCGATGCGGCGCCCGGCGAAATAATAACGAGCGAGATATTTTACGAAAATGGCAATTACCGCTTCTCTTTCATTCTCGCTTGCTTGAAGGAATACGCCGTTAACTTCTCCAGGATAGATAGCCTTAAATTTAACGCGATTTCGCAGAAAAAATACCACTTTGAGCATAAGAAATTTAAACTTTTATAGAAAACCGCGTGCCTCATCGGTCGCGCATAAAATTTTGCCCGTAAAGATCGCGCCCTTAAATTTATCCCACTTGCAAGCCGCAAATAGCGTAAATTCCGTCGCGCCTTACAGCTAAATTTATTAAATTTAACATAGTCCGCGCACAAGCAAGTTTATTTCGTCCGCTTACCTCAAAAACGCTCAAGC
>NZ_CALKTS010000320.1 GCF_937997595.1 uncultured Campylobacter sp.
AAGCGCCTCGTCGTAGGCGGCATGGAGGCGGTCTTTGAGATCAACCGAAACTTCCGCAACGAAGGTATGGATCTGACGCACAATCCGGAATTTACCAGCATAGAATTCTACTGGGCGTGGCATGATTATAACGACGCGATGAACCTAACCGAGGAGCTATTTAAAGCGCTGTTTAAGAGGCTCGGGCTGGGCGAAATTTTAACCTACGATGAGCGCGAGATCGATTTTTCAAAGCCTTTTGCGCGCATAAAGTATCTCGACGCGCTTACGCAGATAGGCGGCATCGAGCCACGTATCGTAAATGATCGCGAAAAGATCATCGCCAAACTCAAAGAGGATAAATTTGAAGTCAATGAAAAGCTCGATCTCGGCCACCTGCAGAGCGAACTTTTTGATAATTACGTAGAAGCTAAGCTCATAAATCCGACCTTCATCGTGGATTTTCCGATCTCGATCAGCCCACTTTCGCGCAGAAGCGACGAAAATCCGCAGATAGCCGAGAGATTTGAGCTTTACATCGCAGGTAAAGAGCTAGCCAACGCCTTTAACGAGCTGAACGATCCGCTCGATCAATACGCCAGATTTAAGGCGCAAATCGATGCCAAAAATGCAGGCGACGACGAAGCGCACGAGATGGATGAGGATTACGTTCGCGCGCTTAGCTACGCGATGCCGCCGACTACCGGCTGGGGGCTTGGAATCGATCGCTTGGCGATGATTTTGCTGAATAAAAAGTCGATCCGCGACGTGATTTTGTTCCCTGCGATGAGACCGCTAAATTTAGAGAAGGAGTGAACGTGTCAAATTTAGAAAAATTCGATAATGAAATTTTTAGTTTAACCAACAAAGAGCTTGCTCGCCAGTGCGATTATTTGGAGATGATTGCGAGCGAAAATTTCACCTATCCCGAGGTGATGGAGGCGATGGGCTCGGTGCTAACGAACAAATATGCCGAAGGCTATCCCGGCAAGCGCTACTACGGCGGCTGCGAGTTCGTAGATGAGATTGAGCAGATCGCGATCGATCGCTGCAAAAAGCTCTTCGGCTGTGAGTTTGCAAACGTCCAGCCAAACAGCGGCAGCCAAGCCAACCAAGGCGTATATGCCGCGTTTTTGAAACCGGGCGAGAAAATTTTAGGTATGGCGCTTAGCCACGGCGGCCATTTGACGCACGGTGCGAAGGTCTCAAGCAGCGGAAAGATGTATGAGAGCTTCGAGTACGGCGTAGAGCTCGACGGCTGCATAAACTACGATAAGGTGCTTGAGATCGCTCAGATCGTAAAGCCCAAGATGATCGTTTGCGGTGCGAGCGCCTATACGCGCGAGATAGATTTCGCTAAATTTAGACAGATCGCAGATAGCGTGGGCGCGTTTCTTTTCGCCGACATAGCGCATGTTGCAGGGCTAGTCGTTGCAGGCGAACATACTAATCCGTTTCCGCACTGCCACGTCGTAAGCTCGACAACGCATAAAACGCTTCGTGGTCCGCGCGGCGGCATCATAATGACAAACGACGAGGAATTTGCTAAAAAGATCAACTCGGCGATCTTCCCCGGCATTCAGGGCGGTCCGCTAATGCACGTCATCGCCGCAAAAGCGGTGGGCCTTAAACACAATCTAAGCCCCGAGTGGAAGGTCTATGCCAAGCAGGTCAAGGCAAACGCTAGAGTTTTGGGCGAGACGCTGGTTGGGCGCGGCTTTGATCTCGTTAGCGGCGGCACCGATAACCATCTGATTTTAATGAGCTTTTTAAATAGGGATTTTAGCGGCAAGGACGCTAGCGCCGCGCTTGAAAACGCAGGCATCACGACGAATAAAAACACCGTTCCGGGCGAGACTCGCAGTCCATTCGTCACCAGCGGTATCCGCGTCGGCAGCCCCGCACTTACCGCGCGCGGAATGAAGGAGAAAGAATTTGAGTTTATCGGAAATAAAATCGCCGACGTACTAAGCGACATCTCAAATTCCAAGCTTCAGGCGCAGGTTAAAGAGGAAGTGCGGGATTTGGCGCACCGCTTTATCATCTACGACCGCGCGATGTATTAAATTTAATAAATTCGGGTAAGCTTACCCGAATTATCTATTTCGTAAATTTTGCGTGGTAGAATTTACAAAGTAAATAATAATCTTAGGAGAGAGTATGAACGATAAAAATTTCGATATGAGCAGCATAGACGACATAGTGATCAATAGCGGCAATGTCGATAAGAACGCGAATTTGAAAAAGGGTCTTACCGTCGCAGCCGGCGTCGTAGTTTTATTCTTAATAATTTTAATCATAATGAAGGCTATTAATAAAGACGATATTGATACTAACGCAGGTCTTACTATGCCTAGTGAAGAAGAGCTTGCCAAAGCGGAGCAAAAGCCTGCCGTACAAGTTCAAAAACCTGAGCCTTCGCAGCCTGAGCCTGTAGAGGTGAAATCAGAACCCAATATAGCATCTGCAGCTCCAACCAAAGTAGAGATAAAAACCCAAGAACCTAATTCCGAAAGTAAGGTCGTCGCAAGCGCTCAGCCTGAAGCGCAGAAAGTAGAAATCCAAAAGCCCGAAATCAAAGAAGAGCCAAAAAAATCCGAAGTTAAAATAGAAAGTAAAAAGATTGAGCCTAAAGACGAAGCCAAAAAGTCTGAAAAAACTGACGTAAAAAAGTCCGAGCCTAAAAAAGAGTCTGCAAAAGACGAGATCAAAAAAGAACCTTCTAAAACCGAAATTAGAAAAGTCGAGCAAAAAGTAGAGCCTAAAAAAGAACCCGAAAAACAAGCAAAAGCAGAAGTTAAAAAAGAACCTTCAAAAACGGAAGCTAAAAAGGAACATGCGAAAGCTGAAGCCAAAAAAGAGCCAGCAAAACCTGAGTCTAAAAAAGAAGCTAGCAAGCCAGAGTCTAAAAGCGAGAGCGTAAAGGCTGGCGTTGCAGCAAAGAGCACCAGCACCAGCGTGGCAAACGGCAGTTATGTGCAGGTTTTCGCATCAAATGCCTACGATCCAAACGGGTCTGACACTAAAAAAATCACTAAAAAAGGCTATAATCCGATCGCTCTGCAAACTCACGTCGGCAGCAAGAGCGTGACTAAAATTTTAGTTGGACCTTTTGAGGGTGAGGCGCTACAAAAGGCACTTAACGATATGCGCAGCATCAATAGCGGAGCGTATATCTACCGAGTGAAATAGTGGACAGATTTGCGGTTTTCGGCAACCCGATCGCCCACTCACTCTCGCCGCTACTTCATAATTACGCTATAAAATTTTTGGAGCTGGATGCCTACTACGGGCGGGTTTTGCTGCAACGCGGCGAGGAGCTGCGAGCTAAATTTGAAGCTTTAGAGCTTTGCGGCGCGAACGTGACCGTGCCTTTTAAGCTCGACGCATTTAAAGCATGCGACATCCTAAGTGAGGCGGCTAAGCAGATCGGCTCGGTAAACACGCTAGTGCTAAAAGGCGACGTGCTGCACGGCTTTAACACCGACGCGCAAGGCTTTTTCTGCGCGATCTTGGATTTTGGCGAGATTCGCAATGCGCTTATTTTAGGTGCGGGCGGCACGACGCGAGCGATCGGCTACGCGCTAGGCGAAAACGGCGTGAAATTTGACATCCTAAATCGCAGCGCAAAAGATTTTGACTTCGGCTGCGAGGAATTTTTTACCTATGAAAATTTTAGATCCAAAGACTACGATCTGATCGTCAATGCCACTGGCGCGGG
>NZ_CALKTS010000321.1 GCF_937997595.1 uncultured Campylobacter sp.
GCTCCGCCTGCGGAGTGGACGTTGGCGTATGTTGCAAGCACGCGCTCGATCTCCGCTTCTATAGGGCGATACGCGAGGCCCGAAGCGGCGAAATCAAAGTATTTGATCCCCTCTTTTAAGATGATGTTTTCTTTGATCGTTTTAAAATCCAAAGCGTGACTCCAAAATTTTTGCAAATTATATCCAAACTCGCTAAAATTACGCCCGCAAGGAGGGCGAAATTTACGAGTTAAAAGACACTGCGCGAAATTTGGGCGATGCTGGTATCGACGCGATTTTGCAGTTTCATTTCGTATTTGATGAGATAGGCTGCATAAGCGGCTACGCGGACGTTTTCGAAGCGATCGAAAATGAAATTTTGCTCTGCTTTGAACGTCTCGGCGAGCGCTTTAAATTCGGCGGCGAGTGCGAAGAGCAGATCAAAAAAGCGCTGATGAAATTCGCTAGAAGCGACCGCAAAAAGATCGGGATTTCAAAAATCTTGCCGCGATTTACGGCGCAAAAAATCACCGCAGATCTCATAAACGCGAAGTTTTTAATCACCGAAAAATCAAGCGAGCAAAGGGCGCAAAAAGAGCGCAAAAATGATCGCCTCCCGCGCGCGCTGCGCCGCTACCATATCACCGACAAGGTCCATTTTAGCAGCAACTTTGCGAGGTTTTGGTTTAGATTTATCGAGCCGAACCTGCCCGCGCTACGCCGCGGCGAAATAGGACGCGTGCTAAGCCTAATCAAAGCGGATTTCAACGCCTACGCGGGGCTCGGGTTTGAAATTTTAAGCAAGGAGCTGCTCGCGAAGTATCTAAATTTAGAGATTTCGCAAATTTCAAGCTTTTGGAACAAAGAGGTCGAGATCGACATCTACACGAAATTTGAGAGCTTTTGCGTCGCGGGCGAGTGCAAATACAAGGAGCGAAAAATTTCAAAAAACGTGCTAAACGAGCTCATGCTCAAATGCGAAAAAGCGCGCCTCGCGCCCGATCTGCTCGCGCTGTTTTCCAAAAGCGGCTTTAGCGGCGAGCTAGCAAGCCTAAAAAGCGATAAAATTTTACTTTTTTCGCTCGAGGATTTTAAAATTTTACTTTGAATGCGAGTGCGAAATCAATGATTATAAGGGAATTACCATGAAAAATAGGATCTTGGCGATATCGTTAGGCGTGCTTTTGAGCTTAAGCTTGGCTGGATGCGATAAGGGGAAAATAGAGGATATTCAAACAGAGGATTTTTATGCCGCCAATCCGGATAAAGCAAAAAGCGTCTCCGAGACGTGCGCCCTAGCCGATCTATCCAAAGAATCGGCAGAGATTTACGACAACTGCGAACGAGCCGCCATGGCGTATTTTAAAATCTATTATAATAGCGTGATGCAAGCAGCATCAAGGCAAGAGGTAAAGGCGCAAGATGAAAAACACAAAGCTATGTGCGAGCGCAAAGAGGTGCGAAATACGGAATTCGACGTGGAATGCTTTCTGTCTTTAGCTACCACAAATTTGCCGATAAACTCTACAAGACCCAAAAATAGGCTGATTTATCTACTAGAGGAATGCAGAGGCGATGCAGTTAGCCCAAAATGTAGGCTTTTAAGAAAGGAGATAGAATTTTTCACTAAAGCTCCCAGAATGAGTAAAGAAGAGGTCTGCGAGGCATTATCTAAAAAATTGCAAATCGTGATAAAAGACTATATTAATTTTTACGTATCGCAAGGTAGATTCGACGAAAATCCAGATAAGATAACAAGTATGACGGTCGAGCAGATAGCTCCAAACTCGATTAGCATAGGCACGACGAGCTACGTCAGCTGCTTTACTATAACCGCAATCGATACTAGCAAAAACGCTAGTTTGGAGATACGAAAAGGCGCAAGCCAAAATGATGAATTTTGCATGGAAACATATAAATTGCCCGAAGTCACAAAAATTCTAAATGAAAACGGCGGCGTTATTAGGCTTAGATAGCAAAATTTTATATTTTCAAATTTTATTACAAAGCCTTAAGGGCTTAATTTTAAAAATTGAAATTCCGCCGCTTGAAATTTTAAAACGGCGGAATTTTGTGAAATTTCAGCTCGCGCAGGCGGCTTGTACTACCGCGAGCAAACTCGCGCTGTCCGCGCACAAACCTCGCGCCATAAATTCCGTAAATTTAGACTATTTTTTCACCTTAATCACGTATGGCACCGATTTGATCACGCCTTTGGAAAATAGCGTCTTGGTGTCCGCATACACGGCGTCAAGCTCGGTCTTTGAGACGTCCGCATCGCTTACCTGCGCGTCCTTGTTATAGTATTTCTCGATCACGTCGATCGCGCCCTTTTGATCGCTCGGAGAGAGCGCTTTTAGATGCTTTAAAATCAGCGCCGATTTGATAAACGCGCTCTTGCCGTGCACCGGCGCAAAGATCAATTTTACGTTGCTGTTGCGAAGATGCTTCGTAATCCTTTTCATCTCCTCGACGCAATACGGACACTCCGGATCGCCCACGATGTAGGTCACGAAGGGATTGTTTTTATCAAACGACTCTATATAGGCAAATCTTGCGGGATCTATGCTCTTTAACAGCTCAAGCGCGGCGATATCCCTGGCGTCCTTTAAAATTTGAGTTCTCATTTTAAATAGCGCCGCATCCGCAGCATCTACGAGCTTGGGCTCCTCCGTCACTGCCACTAGACTTTTGCCGTCGTCGCTAGCTAAAAACGCCTCTTTTTTCTCGCCCGAGCGGACGATTAGTAAATTTAGCCCGTTTAGCGAGTTTAGCTTATCGATCGAGATGAGCTGAGCGTTTTTATCATTTAGACTTTGCTTTAGGTTTTTTACGAACTCCGCTTCGTTCGCATTCGCGCCAAGCACAAAAGCCGCACATACAGCCAAAACGTAGATGATTTTTTTCATAGCTTCCCTCCCCTTAAAATTTCGCCAATTATATCAATTTAAAATAAAATTTGTTATAATCGCGCCCTATCAATTTAAGGAGAAATTTATGGCTTATTCAATGGGCGATCTAAAAAAAGGTCTAAAAATCGAGGTGGACGGAATTCCGTTTAAAATCATAGAATACCAACACGTAAAACCGGGCAAAGGACCTGCTTTCGTGCGCGTTAAAATAAAATCTTTTATAGATGGCAAGGTGCTTGAAAAGACCTTCCACGCCGGCGATAAATGCGAGGCGCCAAACCTCGAGGACAAGCAGATGCAGTATCTCTACGACGACGGCGAGGCGTGTCAGTTTATGGATACCGATAGTTACGAGCAGATCGCGATCAGCGACGAGGACGTGGGCGAGGCGAAAAAATGGATGCTTGACGGCATGATGGTGGACATTATGTTTTACAACGGCAAGGCGATCGGCGTCGAGGTTCCGCAGGTAGTGGAGCTTAAGATCGTAGAAACTGCGCCAAATTTCCGCGGCGATACGCAGGGCAGCAACAAAAAGCCCGCCACGCTTGAGACCGGCGCCGTGGTGCAGATCCCATTTCACGTGCTCGAAGGCGAGGTCATCCGCGTAGATACCGTCCGTGGCGAGTATATCGAAAAAGCAAACAAATAATCCTCATATTTTTGCGAAATTTCAATTTCGCAAAAATTCCTCTTTCTTTTAAAATTTATAAATTCCAGACGATAAATTTAAACTGCATCGGTTGCGTAAATTTTGATTAAAATAGCTTTTTAAATTTACCGCGGTGCGGGATTATTCAGTCTAAATTTTGCGTAACGCCGATTTGGCAAAATTTAAAATGATTTGACGATTAAATTTACGGATATGAAATTTGAGTATAAAAAACGCCCGAAAGCAAATCTTGCGACCCGCTTTCGGGCTTTGAGCTAGGCTGCAACTTTAATTAGATTTAAAATTTCACCTTCACTTGGGAAACGAGGCTTAGCAAAATCTTTATTAAAGAAAAGCTTTCTGCCGTCAACTTCTACTAGAAAGTCTCCGCTGCCACCAGGGACCAACTCGACAACCGCATCCTTATAGACGCTTGTTATTTCATCTCTCACACGGAGAGCTTGCGGTCTATAAGATCAAGAATTACAATAAGTAATTACAACCTTCATCTTTATTCCTTTCTAAAAAAAGTGCCACATTCTAGCAGAACTAGCTTAAATTTTAATATAAAAGTTGGGGTTCCGCGCACCTCAGCATTTAAAATTTGTGAGCATATTTCGCAGTTTGCAAAGCTCTAAATTTCGCTGCCGCGGGCTTAAGGCTAGTCTTAAAATTTTAAAATTTCATCGTAGCAGAGATAAAAATTGCAGCCGTGCGCGTGGAATTTCTTATCGCCGTGAAAGTGTCCGAAATACCACCGCTCAGGCCTTACGAGCTCAAAGATCCGCTCCAGATACTCAGACGTTTTATCGGGGGTGCTTTTGCCGCACCAGAGGTATTCTTTTAAAAATTTCATCGCAAACCTCGGCGCCGTGTGGCTTAGCACCGCATCGATCCGTCCGCCAGAGGCGATGAAATCGCGCGCATTTTGCATCGCGTAGCTAAACTCCTCCTCGCTCGGAATCTCGCGCGCCCACCAGCTAAGCCCCGGTATCCGATGCGCCTTATCGACACTAAGCGCGCCGCCGAAACACAAAAAATGTCGCCCCGCGATCTCATAAATTTCGCCGCGCCGCAGCCAAAATATGTTTTCGCCGCCCACGCTCACGGTGCCGCCGAATTTCCGCTTGCGCGGCAGCTCATCCAACATATCGAAATTTTCATGGTTGCCGTCGATAAAAAGAAGCGTGGCGGGGAAATATCTTTCTATATTTTTGCGCGCCATAAACTCATCTATCCGCTCGCTCCAAAACAGCCCAAAATCCCCGAGCACGATGACGAAATCATCGGCGCTAAGCCCGCCCGCAAAAGCCTTGTTTGTTATTTTGCCGATCTCGTTTATGCCGTGCGTATCGCCGCAAAGATATATCATCTGCCTCTCCTTTTTTGCTTTCTTAAATTTAACTCGCCGCGCTTTGTCGCAACCCATGAGAATGAAATTTTAAGCGCTAAATTTTACGCAGCGCACACCGCACAGACCTTTTGCCCCTAGCCGTAACCACATAAATTTAATCCAAATTAAAAACGTAAATTTGGGCGACGTATTTTAAAAGCACAGGCATCAAGCCTATCGACGCGTAAATTTAAAGCCGCAGCTTCTGATTTAAATTTCGTGGCGCAGATCTAAGCGGCGAAATACGAGTAGGCGCAGCTTTGCTTACTGCCGCCAAATTTTAAATTTAGCGACGGACTTTCTAAATCTATAGTGAACCACGTAAATTTAGCGGCGGATTGTGCAATTTTCACAAAGAGCTTTGTAAATTTTCACAGCGAACTTTATAAATGCCACAACAAGCCGCCTAAATTTAAAGATTAATTTTAAAGCCTGCCGCGCAATTTCGTCGCCAGCGCTGCGCCGATTTTTTCGTAGCCCTCTTTTTGCAAGTGGATTTCGTCGGGGCGGATAAGCCCACGCTCGCGCCAGCCGCGCCAGCCGCCATCCTCGTCCATAAGACCGGCTATGTCGTAAAACATCGCCCCTTCGTCTCGCGCTAGATGCGCTAGCACCTCCGCAGCGCGTGAGGCGTTTGGCACTTTAGGGCTTCGAGGCGGCGCTACGAGCAGGATTTTCGCACCGGGAGCTGCGGAACGGACGGAGCGAAGCAGTCCACGGACGCTTTGGTAGAATTTTTGTTCATCAAATTTCGGATCCATCGCATCGTTTGTGCCGTAAGCGATGACTACCAGATTGTATCTAAGTCCCGAAAAATCCCTACCAAAGGCATCTGCACCCCATTTTTCGTAGAGGTTGCTAAACGCGCCGTTGCTCGCACAAGAGTCTGCAAAGCGCGCGTTTTTACGGTAAATTTTATATCCTCCAAGCTCTGCTCCGTCACGCAGCGATCGAATTTCGATCGGAAATCTAAGTCGCAGCTTAGAATACTCCCATTTCTGCGGCACTTCTTGCGAAATATACGCGCTTAGCCCACTTGCATCGCGCACGCGAAAAATCTCGCCGCCCTGATCCGATTTATGTAAAATTTCGACGTAAAAATCGCCGCTAAGCTGCTTTAGCTCCAGTCGCACATTAGCGCCCTTTTTGCCGGTAGCGATCACTCCGCATAGCGGAAAATCGGGGTCTTGCTCGGTGCGGGATGAGATTACATTAAAGCCGCTTTGCTTAAATTCTATATTTTCGCTTTTGTGATATTTAGGCATCATTGCAGGCACGAAGCCGACGCTGTTTTGCACGAAAAAGCCGTGCCTGAAAGCATCTATCAGCGCATCGCTTCCTAAATGCGAATCGCCAAAAAATTTCACTCCAAAGCCCGCAGAGCTTTTTGCGTTTGCGGAATTTATGCCGCGAACGCCTGCGTTTGCCGCGCATCCGCCTAATAATGCGGCAAATAAAATCACTATAAATTTACTCAACTTCAATCCTTGATAAAATTTCTTTCGCTACCGCTTCGCAACCCTCTTTGCTCATATGAATGCCGTCGTCTTGACGCACGCGCACGAGCTTGGAGCCGCTTTGCAGATAGGTTTTATAGATGCCTTTTTCGCACACCAGCGGGGTTGTTTGCATAAAATACCCGCCAAGCGCCATACTAGCGTCGGCATATATTTGATTTAGCAGCTGCGTTTTCTCCTCAAAATCCGGCTTTTGCATACACGGCATCGCAAGCCACAGCACTCC
>NZ_CALKTS010000322.1 GCF_937997595.1 uncultured Campylobacter sp.
CGAAAGTTTGGTTAAAATTTCTAAATTTTACCGCCTTCGTGCGCGAAACTGCGCGAGGAATTTCGTAGATTAAGAGCGTAGAATTTTGGCAGCGAAATTTTAAAATTTAAGCTCTAAATTTACCCGTTTTTAAGCAGGGGGGGGGGTAGCATTATTTTCTAAAAAATTCACCTCAAGGAGTTAAAGATGAAATATGTGCTAAGCGCCGTGCTGGCGGCATTTATTTTAACAGGATGTGGCGAGGACGAAGTAGAGCTCGTGAAAAACTATACTTTGCCTGATTTCAAGTCGATGAGTATCGGCACGGCGATCGAGGGCTCGAAAAAATGCAAAAGTATCGCGTGGAGCAAAGAGGAAAACGGCGGATTAAAGACAGTCAAGATGGTCTGCGACGTGGATATGGAGCGCATGAAAGCAAAGATAGTGCAAGATAAAACCGAGAGCCTTAAATCTTATAAACAAAGAGCATTGGATACATCTTTAAATAATGCTATGATTTATTACAAAAGTAAGGTCTATGATGAGCAAGGCCTGCTTAAGCTAGCAAAAGAACACTGCAAACTCAATGAGGTAAAATTCCAAGAAACATTTAAAACTAAAGGCAAAATAGAATTCGACGATGAAGACAAGATAGTTGATTGTGACGATAAATTAAAAGGGGAATTTCAAAAAGAATATAGCGTTGATTATATTATAGAATATCTTAAGAGAGCCGTCTATTACTCGCAGCTAACAGTAGAGCAATATGATGCAGTTTTTGGACGCAAAAAAGTAGAGTATCCATCAAAAGCTGTTATTGAGCTAAATTTTATCGTGAATGCCGATAAAAGCATAAGTTTGTCGGATAAATTTATGGTGACCGAAGATGTTGCCGATGATATTATTAAAACAAGTTCGTTCACTGGTAAAAGGGTGGCAGAAGACGCCTTAGTAATTTTCTACGAAAGACAATAAGCACCTGATCTCGCGGCTAAATTTGATGAAATTTTAAAATTTAGCCGCCTTTTTTATATCAAAATTTCATTCAAAATTTTACGTGGATTTTAAATTTAAAGCGCGATGCCTTCTCGTCGTCAAGGCTAAATTTAAATTTAGCCTTATTGCGGTGCGCGGGCTGAATTTACGCTGCGCGGAATTTGAAATTTTATTCGGGCACGGATAAGCGAACGAGCCGAGCTTGCGGTTTTAGATAAAATTCCGACCTTGTGCGGACTCTTACGAGATACAAAAGTATGAATTAAAATTCCTGTAAGCAGCGAAAGAGTAGACTATAGCCGAGAGCGCAGGCTGTGGGCTATTAAATTTCTTGCTAGCTAGGCAAAAAGCGTATTCCGCCCGCCGAAACTAGCGACTCGCCGTATTAACCAAAATTGGAAGTTTGTGCCTTTGGGTATAAGTTTCGGCGCCGTTTGCCGACGGAGTATCAACCGAAATCGGCGGTTTTTCCTCGCCGATCAAGCAGGCTTGCTACGGCGTTAATCAAACAGCGAGGGTTGTAGCGATTTGATCTTGTAGCTTGCGCGGTGAAAAGGCGTGAGCCCGTACTGCTCGATCGCCGCGATGTGTGCGCGCGAACCATAGCCTTTGTTTTGCGCGAAACCGTATTGCGGGTAGCGTTGCGCGAGCTCATACATCGTGCGGTCGCGCGTGACCTTGGCGAGGATGCTTGCGGCGCTTACTTCGGCGATTTGCGCGTCGGCTTTTACTAGCGTCTGAAGTCCGCGTACGCCGAAGCTTGCGTTGCCGTCGTAGATGATATGTCCGCTAAAACCCATAAAATACGCGAGAATCTGCTCAAGCGCCGATCTTAGACACGAGCTCAAGCCCGCCTCATCGACCTGTGCACTTGAAATTTCGACGATTTTGTAGCGCGAGTTTTCGATGATCTGAGCGTAGAGCTCCTCGCGGCGCTTCTCGCTTAGCTTTTTGCTATCGGCAAGTCCTGCGATCTCGCGCTGTAGCACGCAACCCGCGACGCAAAGCGGCCCCGCAAGACAGCCGCGCCCGGCCTCGTCGATGCCGCAAATTTGTCCGCTCACTGCGCGTCCTTTCGCACGACGGGCGCGGTCCCGCTTAGCAGGTCGTGCAAATTCAGCCTATCTTTGCGAAAGAAGCAGATCAAAAGCCCGATGACGCTAAAGCCCGCAAACACGAAGCATCCAAAGCGAACTAGTGCCCTAAAGAAGCTTGCTTTGCGTCCGCTGCGAACGTCGATGAGATAAAGCCCCGCGAGTTTGTAGCCCGGCGTCTGGGCGCTGCGAGCGTAAAATGCCGCGCAAATCGCGCCGTACGCGAGCCAGATAAGCGCAATTGCGGCTTGGTTGCGCCACAGAGCCTCTTTCGAGCCCAAGATGAGATAGGTAACGCCGTAGAATAGGGGCATCGCGATGATGAAAAGATCGACGATGAAGGCTTTCACGCGCAGAAAAATCGGTGAAATTTTAGCTTTTTGTTTTGCCATTTTGCTTCGTTTCGGATTAAATTTTAAAATTCCGTCGCGCTAAAGCCGAAGGGTGAAATTTAATCTCGCTGCGGTTTGCTAGCAGCAAATCGGCGCCTAGTTTCCGCGACTGCCGGGCTTGATCGCCTTGCTTCCGGCAGCACAAAGCGGGCAGGTCGCGGGCTCGTAAATTTCAAACTCGAAATTGCCTAGCGCAAAAAACGGCTTATCTGCAGGCAGCTTGGCACCGCCCTTTGCACTGCTGCCCGCTAAATTTGCGACCTTGCAAAATCCGCGATTGGCAAGCGCGGCAAAGCCCACGACCTCTCCGCTGAGGTTTTCGATGAGCCTAGCGCTCTCAAGAGCCGAGCCACCCGTCGTGACGATGTCTTCGCAGACGATAAATCTCTCGCCCTTGCGCACTTCAAAGCCGCGGCGCAGGCTCATCACGCGATCTACGCGCTCAGTAAAGATGAAGCGTTTTTTTGCCGCGCGAGCTAGCTCGTAGCCCGCTAAAATTCCGCCCAGCGCAGGCGAGCAGACGCTATCAAACTCCACGCCCGCTTTTTTGATGATTGTGGCAAGCTCGTCTGCGAGCTGCCCTGCTAGCTTCGGATCTTCAAGTACTTTGGCACTTTGCAGATAGAATTCCGAATGGTTGCCGCTTGAAAGTAGAAAATGCCCTCGCAAATATGCGCCGCAGTCGCGATAGATTTTTTCTATATTCACAGCTCAGACCTTCAAAAGCTCGGCTTCTTTGGCCTTAACTGCGTCGTCAATCTTGGCGGAGTAAGAGTCGGTGATCTTTTGCACCTCGTCATAGCCCTTTTTGGCGTCGTCTTCGGAGATCGCTTTGTCTTTTTCGAGCTTTTTGATCTCGTCGTTAGCGTCTTTGCGGACGTTGCGAATGCCGATTTTGGCCTTCTCGCCCATTGCTTTTGCTTTTTTAGCGTTTTCTTGGCGCTGCTCTACCGTCATCGGCGGGAAAAATAGCTTCACGCTCTCGCCGTCGTTAGTCGGATTGACGCCGATATTCGCCGCTGCGATCGCGCTTTCGATCGCCTTTAGCATCGGTTTTTCCCACGGCGTGATCGAAATCGTTACCGCATCGGTCGAAAGGACGGTCGCGACCTGATTTAGCGGAGTTTGCGAGCCGTAATAATCCACGAAAATATGATCTAGAATCGCCACGCTCACCTTGCCGGTACGTAGCGTCGTAAAGTCCTTTTTCAAAGCCTCTATAGCTCGATCGCCGTTTGCTCTTTGCTCTTTGTAGATAGCTTCTAGCATTCAAATCCTTTAAATAAAATTTGCGAAATTATAGCGTTAAAAAAATAAGAATAGCATTTAAAAGCGCGGATTTTGCGCTTTTAAATTTTAAAATTTAGAGTTTATTTGGTTGTGTTTTGATCTGCGGAAGCGACGCTGGTATTGGTATCACTTGATGCTTGCGACCGAGTAGGCGCACTAGCTGCGGTGGTACCGGTAGCAGGAACTGTGGGCGCTTCGATTTTCGTATCCGTTGCATTGGTCTCGCCGCTAATTATGGAATTTGATTCGGTGCTTGCCGGAGCGAAATTAGGCTTTGCGCCTGAAGCTGGGATGGATGGCACGCCAGGAACGGCGTTTGGCACGGATTTAGTAGCATTCGCTTCGATCTTGACGCGATCGACTACGGAAGATTTAGCATCTTGCTGATAGAAATACGCAAGCACAAGTGTATTTATCACGAATAAAATTCCCATTGCAGCGGTAAATTTAGCCAAAAACCCCGCAGGCCCCTTCGCTCCGAATAAGCTTTCGTTGCTTCCGCTGTATGCGCCAAGCCCAATAGAAGAGCTTTTTTGCAGCAGGACGGAGATCGTAATTATCACGGCGAAGACGACTTGTAAAACCAAAAATAACGTAGTCACTATAAAAACCTTTTGAAAAAATTGAATTCGCGATTATAATAAAAGATTTATAAATTTTAAGTTAAGAGTGCACCGCACGAAGCGGTGCATAGAATTTAGTCTCTGCTTGCGCCGAAAATTCTTAGCAGCGAAAGGAAGAGGTTGTAGATGTTTAGATACATATCTACGGCAGCCATTATCGGTGAAGTGTAGGTGCCGTTTATAATATTTTTAGTATCGTAGATGATATACATCGAAAAGATTAAAGCCGAAAAAGCTGAAATCGCTATATCAAGCACGGTGCTTTTGAAAAAGAAGTAGTTCAAAAGGCTTAGCACGATAATAGCCACAAGCGATACCAATAGCGGCTTACCCCAAGAGTCGAAATTTGTCTTTGTATTCATCGCATAAACGGTAAGAGCACCGAAAGTAATCGCCGTAGCCACAAACGCATGCGTTACCACATCTCCAGCGCCTGCTGCGATATAAATAGCGATCAATTTACCTAGAGTAAGACCGGTAATAAAGGTAAATGCAAAAAGCAAAACCAGCGCAATCGTGTTGGCGCCGCGATTTACAGCTGCTTGCATACCGAAGATCAGCCCCATTAAAAGCACTAGATATAAAAATGGATGAATAGCCAAGCTCACGCCGAAGCTCATCGCCACAAAAGCCCCTGCCGCTGCAGCTATCATCGAAGCGGTTAGAAGCGCGTAGGTTTGTTTAATGGTCTGAGAGATTCGTCCTTGTTCCAGTGACGCGTCCGATAGCTCGTAGCCGTCCGCGTAATTTCGTCTGTCGTATAGACTCATATTTTTCTCCTTCTTTTGATTTATGAGCGGGGAGTTTAGCGAAAATTTGGTAAATATATCATTAAAAATTCCCAGAATTCTATCTATTTATGAAAGTAATATATAATTCCCGACTTTTTTAAGGAGAAAGTATGCCTAGCCAGTTAATAAATGGAGCTATTAAATTTATGGAAGAAAATTTTGCCGAGCATGCCGAGCTTTTCGGAAGTCTGGCAAATCATCAAAAGCCCCATACGCTTTTTATCGGCTGCTCCGACTCGCGCGTGGTGCCAAGTTTAATTACCTCGACGCTTCCGGGAGAGCTTTTCGTCGTGAGAAATATCGCAAACGTCGTTCCTCCATACCGCATTAGCGAGGAATTTTTAGCAACTACTTCGGCGATTGAATACGCGCTATATTCGCTAAATATCAAAAATATCATCGTTTGCGGGCACAGCAACTGCGGGGGCTGCGCGGCGCTGTTTTATGACGCAAAAAAGCTTGAAAAAATTCCAAACGTAAGGCGCTGGCTAAATTTAATGCAGCCTGTAAAAGACGAGGTCGAAAAGCTCAAAGATCTCGGCGCCGACAAGCGCGAGTGGATCACCGAGCGATTAAATATTATAAATTCCATGCAAAATTTACTTAGCTTTCCTGGCATCAAAGACGCCTACAAAAACGGCGAGATTAAAATTTACGGCTGGCACTACGTCATCGAAACGGGCGAGCTATTCAACTACGACGACGAAGGCGCGCATTTTACGCTATTAAATAAGGGAATGGATTATGAAAAAATCTATAATCAGCTTTTTAACGATTAGTCTTTTTAGCGCCGTTTTAGCGTTTGCAGACCTCAACACGACCGGCGAGGGAAGCTTTGTAGAGACGAATTCTTCTACTCCAGAGGCAAATCTTACTTTAGAAAACAACAAAACCGAGATCAAAAAGGAAGTCGCTAAAATTTTATCCAAATCCCTCGGTGCAGAGGATGGCAATAAAACTGAAGTAATAAATATGATCGCAGAAAAGGTCGCTAAAACGGAGACTTCGCAGAAAAAAGCTCCTAACGGCGAGACGCTTATCTCTGTAATCAAAGAGATTAAAAAGCTAAATTTGCAGCGCAGCTCCCTGCTTAACGGCGGCGATGCCAACGCGAGCAAAAACGAATTGGACGCCATCGATCGCAATAAAGCTAAGCTCTTTGATCGCTTACCTTTCGCGATTACGCAGCAGGATATGGATATCGAAAGCATAATGTCGTATGCGCAAAATAAAAAGAACATCCAAACTACGCTAAAAAAATACGCCAAAAAGCAGAGCTCTCCCGAATACGTAAATGCAAGCGCGGATTTAGAAAAGATGGAAATGGCAGAGATCTTTTATACCTCGCTTATGAAAATTGAGGATATGTTTGTAAACGGCGCAAGCAGAAGCGCGCTTGAAAGCGAGCTGAGTAGTACGCTACTAAATATCCAAACTAGGGATTTTAGCAAACTTAATGATTTGAAAAATAATCTAAGCAGTCAAGAGCAGATAGACGCCTTAGAGTCTAAAATCAACGATTTGAAAAACGACAAGCAGACCTACGACGAGGTGCTTACGTATCTGTCGCGAAATAGCGATCTACTCGCAAGTAGTGTGGTTTTTACGAGCTTAAATTTTAAATCTGTGATTGATTATATCAACGATAAAATTCCGTTTAAGCTCAGCCACGTAAATTTCGGCAAGCTCATTTTGATCACGCTGATTACGCTATTTTTCTACTCGCTTCGCAGGCTGCTTGCCAACATCATCTATTTCGTATTTAAATTCTTTAATAAAAGCTTTTCGCTGGATAGCGAAACTCTAAAAACGCAAGTAGTGGGCATTATCAAGCGTCCGATGGGTATTTTGCTGATCGCTTATTCGGTCGATATCTGTCTTAGTATTTTTTATTATCCGGCGCCTGTGCCGATAAAATTTGCAAATTTATTCTCGATCGTTTACGTGGTGCTTTGGGCATGGCTCATCATCGAAATCATCGATGGTTACGGCATTATTGTGCTTGGAAACATCACGAAAAAAGGCGTCAGAAAAGATATCATAAATCTAGTCGTTAAAATTCTATATGTCATCGTAATCATCATCGCCGTGCTTTTGGTGCTAAAGCGTCTGGGCTTTGACATCTCAGCGCTTATGGCATCTCTTGGAATCGGCGGACTTGCGATCGCGTTTGCGACCAAGGACATCATCGCAAATTTCTTCTCATCCGTGATGCTATTGTTTGATAACTCGTTCTCGCAAGGAGATTGGGTCGTATTAGGAGACATAGAAGGAAACGTCGTAGAAACGGGCTTTAGAAAGACGACGATCAGAACCTTTGATAACGCTCTTGTTTTTGTGCCGAATTCCAACATAATGGCGCAAAATATCAAAAACTGGAGCCGCAGGAAGGTAGGACGGAATTTAAAGCTTACCGTGGGCGTCGAATATGGTGCGAGCACGGCTCAACTGCGAAAGTGCGTAAACGACATCAAAGAGATGCTAAAATCTCACCCGGGCATCGCTCAATCTGCCGATACAGCGCTAAATTCCAAAGATTTTCGTATGCGCTATAGGCAAAACATGGTCTCTATTGACGATTTAGCGGGCTATAAAAGCACTATGTTTGTGGCGCTAGATAGCTTTGGCGATTCGTCTATTAATATTTTAGTTTACTGCTTCACAAAAACCGTAATATGGGCAAATTTTATTCAAACGAAAGAGGATGTTTTATTTAAAATAATGGAGATCGTAGAGCAAAACGGACTATCGTTTGCCTTCCCATCGCAGAGCGTTTATATCGAAAATATCCCGGAAATAGCAAGCGAATGCGTAAAATCAAAAGTAAATTCCAACGACAAAGGAGAGCAAAATGGCTGATTTCGATGACTTCGAAGACGAAGAGTTCGATGAGGACGAATACGAGGACGATGATCTAATCGGAGGCGACGAGAGTTACAACTACAACTACGACGAGGATGATTACAGCTACGAAGACGACGACGGTTTCAACGATTATAGCGATTTGGACAGCGAGGATTATTAGTGTTTAGATCCAGGGCGCTGCCTTTTGATCCGCGCGCGAATAAAATCGCGAGCTTGCAGAGTTTGAAATTTCACCACGGCGGGCTTTGCGAGGACTACGTCTCCACCCTAAATCGAGACATTGCGGACACGCCGATACAAAACGCGGATCTTTTTACGATCATCACGCAGTCGTTCAAGGACACGCGCGGCGAGGAGTGCGAGTTTTCGCAAATTTCAAAGCTTTATAAAATTTGCCTAGGTTTTAGCCGTATTTTTAACAACGCCTCTGAAATTTACAACCACGATTTTTACTTCGACTGTATCGCGCAACCAAGCGAGCCTAGCGGTGAGCTAGCGGACGCTTTAGCGCAGGCTTTCGGCGGGATGGAAAATTTTAAAAGCGAGTTTTTAAAGCGCGCGATGGGGCTTTTCGGTAGCGGCTGGTGCTGGCTCGTATGCGACGAGCGCGGCGCAAATTTAGAAATCATCACGACGCAAAACGCGGATACGCCGATCGTGCGTGGTAAAATTCCGCTTTTAGCCTGCGATCTTTGGGAGCACGCCTACTACGTAGATTATCAAAATGCGCGTAAATCCTACGTGGAGAGCTTCTTGCGTTTTGCGGACTTTGGCTTTGCAAGCGACGCCTACTTCCAGGCGAAAAAGCAAGGACTTGACTCCGTAAAGCTCTACATCAGCGAGCTTCACCCCGCCGCATCTTCGCGCTGCGATTGCGGCTGCTGCGGGTAGATTTGGGCTTTCGTTACACAGCTTCGAGTGCTGCATTTTCGGCTCTCTATGACCGCCGCGCGCTAAATTTCAAATGGCTACGTCTTTCAATGCCTGTATTTTGCCGCACGAATACTGCGCTATACGGCCTGTAGTGCTCTGAGAGCGCTCCCGGCTTGCCGCGCTCTAAATTTACGTAAATTTGATTTTGAACCCATTTGGCGTCCACGGATTAAAATTTAAGATTTTTAATTTGAAGTTTGCTTGACTATAGTTCACCGCTCGTTACGCGCCAAATTCCGAGTGCTTCTCCTTTTCAGCGCTTATATCTTGTGCGCAAATACCGCGTTGCACGGACTCCTATACGAAATTTAGCTCTATCTGGCTCTGCTTTCTTAAAATTTTTGCCACCCACGCATTGAAATTTAACGCTACGAGCGAGCATCTTGCAAAATTTTAAAGTTGCAATAAGCCCATGAAATTTTCATACCGAAATAAGCAGCGCATTCTTTGCTTCCGTAATTATATAGAGAGGCACTCTCTGCCTCCCTGCTTTGTTCACCCATGCCCTATTCGTAAAATTTTGTTTAATAAAGCGGTTAGTAAATTTTAAAATATCAGCCAGCTAAAATTCTGCCGCGCTAAAGGCAAGGTTGCAGTAGATTTGAAATTTACGCCCTAATAGCGCGGCTTGCGAACCGCGGTCTAAATTTAACAAAATTTGATCATCAAATTTTACTTTTTAGCAGTTGAAATTTTTAGCGCCGTTTCAGCTTGAAATTCTACTTTAAATTTTAAAATTTGTGTCGCGCCAAAGTTAGCTCGTCATGCCGAAAAAAAGAGCCGCATCGAAAGCCAAGTTATGCCACGCCGGACGCACCCGCACACTACGTGCACCAAAATATGGCACGGAATTTTAATCGCATCAGCTCAAATCGCGCGACGAGCTGCGCTGCACGAAACCTCGTTAATTAAAGCGCCAAGCCGTATTCGCGCGCCGCATAAAGCCGCCCGGCGTAGAATTTTACTCGTTTAAATGCAACACGCCGCTCTACAAATACAAAACTACATCATTTAAAGGCGGCACTTGACGGCGCGGTATATGCAGCCGAAAAACAAAAGCACAAGGCTGCGTTCGATTAAAATTTTAAGCCGCACTTCAAAAATAAAGCCATGCTCGCTCGAAGCGCAAAGTCGCGTCTGTTTAAAGTGCCGCCGCGTCCTAATCAAAATTTATCCGAGACGTGAAGCCGCACTTCAAAACGCAAAATCTCGCTCGCTTAAAACACAAAGCCGTGAGCGCTGAAAATGCAAACCCGCGTCGTTAAAACGTAAAGCTGCGCCTACTCAAAATTTTAAACCTTTTTAAAATTCCAAACCCGCTTAAAATTTTAAAATTTAGCCCGCCTTACTCTCTTGCGAGCCCGTTTTTATCGGATTTGTCGCTGATTAGCTTGCCGCTTTCGTCGTATTTTTTGGCGCGCACGAGCCTGCCGCGCTCAAACTCGCCCTCGGCTTAGAGCTTTCCGTCTGCGTAGTAGTGCTTCGCCGTGCCCGTCTCCAGGCCATCCTTGAACGTCACTCTAGCCTTGAGCGCGCCGTTTGCGTAGTATTGCTTACTCGTGCCCGTTTGCTTGCCGCGCTCAAACTCGTATTCGCCCTGCAGCGCGCCGCCCCCGTAGTATTCGCGCACGGCGCCGTCGCGCTCGCCGTCTTTAAAATTTTCGACTACGCGCGTCTTGCCGTCCTCGTAAAACAACTTCTAAACGCCCTGTTTACGGTCGTCCTTGTATGCACCCGTCTGCCTTAGTGCGCCGTTTGCGTGATACCATTTCTCTACGCCTTGCCGCTTGCCCTCTTTATAGCTGCGCATACCGCGCACTTTGCCGCTTTTGTAATAATCCACGTCCTTGCCGTTTCGCAGCCCGCCCTTATACGGATGGCGCGCGCTTACTTCGCCGCTTTCGTAGTAGTCGGTGAAAACGCCCTCGCGCCTGTCCGCTTTATACGCGCCCTGCTGCTTTAGCTTGCCGCTTCCCTGATAATACAGCTTGTAAAAACCCTCGCGCTTGCCGGCTTTGTATTCGCTCTGCGATCTCAGCTCGCCGCCGTCCGCGTAGTAGCTCTTCGCGACGCCGTCGTACAGGCCGTTTTTTAGCGGATATTCGTTTGAGGGCTTATCTCTGCCGTCAAAGTAATCGCGCTCGCGCACCGCAGTGCCATCCTTTACGTCGATCTCGCGAATTGGCGTGGGCGGTAGCGGCTTTGCTCTGGGATAGACGACGCCCATAAAATTTACGTCGTAGAGATCCTCGGCGCTGTAGTGCAGCACCTTGAGTGTCCCGCTATAGGGCTTGTCCGCTACGAAATACAGACCGTTTTTTAGGACCGGCTCGGGCTGCATTACGATTTTTGGCTCCAGAGCTTGCCCGCCCAGCGCCAAAAGCGGAAGCAGAAAGATGAATTTTAATTTTTGAGTTAAACCTGATAAATTTAGCGGAATCCTCATATTTTTTACTTCCTTGTTTTAAAGCTTACTTCGATTATTCTCATTTTAATATAGATATGGTTATTTAAAGCCTCTTGAATTATGAATAATTTATTTTACATCGCGAGATGACATTATCAAATTAAGCACTTCAAATAAATATTCAGAAAAGCAATTCGTTTGAAAATTTATAGGAACTTTTTCATTGTTATTACTGCCAAAATAAGTTATACCGGTCGTTGACAAAATTCCTATTTGTATAAATTTATTAATTGCTATATATTCACAATCGTCATCTGTTATTAATGGGCTATTTGGTTTATTTTTAATTAGATCATAAAAATATATAAAATCTAAATCACTTAGAGAATTTATATTGGCAAGTAGTGCATGTTCGTAATAATCAAGCTTACCATTTTGTAATAACTTACCATATAATTTTGCTAATATTTTTGCGTGTAAGTCATAAGTTGATAGTCTAGCCTTTTCCAATAAATCAAAAAGAATATTGATATTATCGCTACTTATATTCTCATAAAATTTACTATTCTTTTCATCGTTTAATTCTTTCTCTTCATGAACAAAATCGTTTAATCTAATTTTAAATCTTTCATATATAAACCTATGTACAAAATGTGAAGCTAATTCGACCTTTGATTTATATAAGGTAGATACTGCGGCAATAATAAGAGCAGAACCATTTTTTTTAGCCAAATCAACAACTTTACCCACGTTATACGATAAATTACTCATACTATTCCTTGTTTATCAACAGATATTACAATTATACCTTATAAACCATTAGATGTATCTTCCAACCATATACTAAATTTTATGTAAAGACTATTTACAATCAAATTTTATAGACATTAAATTTAACCCTCCTTTAGCGCTTCGGCTACTATCCTCCACTCGCGCACTAGCCTTTCAAAATTAAAATTTGCGTTTGCGGGGCTTGTGGATGGCAGCTTGATGGGCTCTTTGCCGGTTGCGTTTAAAATTTGAGTTTCTAGATGTTTTTCGCAGATTTCATGCGCCTTGCCGCCGTTGGCGAACACCTGCACGATGCGCGTGCCGCTAAAGATCGGCTCTAAATTTGCAGGCACGACGGCGGTCATTTTGGCGTCGCTCGAACCCTTTATCTCGCAGCAGATCGCAGCGTCGTAGATGGCGATGCCGCGGGCGAGTAGGAATTTTATCTTTTCCTCCGTGCTCGCAGGCGGCGGCGCGTTTAAAATTTGCGCCAGCACGCGCCAGAAGCGATTTTGCGGATTTGCGTAGTAAAAGCCCAGCTTGCGAGAGGGGGCGGAGGGAAAGGAGCCGAGGATTAAAATTTTAGAATTCTCATCGAAAATCGGCTTAAAAGGGTGAGTTTGGCTCATTTTGTACCTGCTTTGTATTCGCCAAAAACGCCCGCCGGAGCGCCATAAAATTTATCTTTCATTTTCGCTTTATCTCTCGTAAATTTCGCAATTTCGCCCGCGAAGCAACTTGGAGCTGAAGTTACGCGGCGGCAAAGATTTTAGCGCACTCGCTGTATAGCGGCGTGCGGTAAAATTTTGATCAGTCTGCTACGGCGTGCGATTTGAGTTTAAATTTCAACTTTTCAAACTTCGAAGCCGAACTTCGCAGCCAAATTTAACGTCTCGCAGCGGCAAAATTTTAACCCTTGCGGCAGTTAAATTCCGTCTGCCCTCGCAATCGCCTCTGAACCGCTGTGCGCTAAATTTTAGGTACCGAGATTACGCGCACGAGCTTGCCTTTTTTGAGCTCTTTGACCTCTAGCGGCGCGACTAGCAGGACGCTATCGTCGTCTAAATTGTTCAAAATCGCGCTGGAGCCCTGCTTTTTGCTTTGTAGGCTAACAAAAAGTCGCCCGTCTCTGTTTTGCAAGAGCGCAGGCATAAACTCCAGCCACGGCGTCTTTTTTACATAGTCGTGATCTAAGATCGCGCTAAATTCCGTGTTTTCGCGCACACCGAAGGATTTTTGCAAATATACGCGCAGAAACAAAATGCACGTAATGAGCGCCGAGAGCGGGAAGCCCGGGAACGCGAAGATATATTTTTCGCCGGTTTTGGCTACGCGCACGTGGCGGCCCGGTTTGATCGCCGCACCCTTTACGATGAGCTCAAATTTTGATTTTAGCGTGCTTTGCACGAAGTCGTAGTCTCCGACGCTCACTCCGCCGCTAGTTAGAAGTATGTCGGCGCTCTGTAAAGCCGATAGGATCGCGCCTTCTAGCTCTTTTTCGTCGTCGCGCGCGATCGGCATTATCATCGCTTCGCAGCCTAGTTGCGTTACTAAATTTGCAAGCGCGATGTGGTTGGAGCTGTAAATTTGAGCGTCGTTTTCGAGCCTTTCGCCCAGATCCTTGATCTCGCTGCCGGTGGCTAGGATCGCTACTTTTGGGCGGATGAATACGCTTATGTGAAATAGCCCCAGCTCGGCTAGCAGCGCGATCTGCGAAAAGCCGAGCTTTGTGCCGCTTCTAAGCAAAAGCTCGCCCTCGCGGTAGCTCTCGCCCGCTGCGCGCACGGCAAAGCCTGCGGAAACAGGCTTTGTGACGACGATTTCACTGCCTTGTACCTGTACGTTTTCAATCGGCAGAAGCGTGTCGCTACCCTCGCACATGAGCCCGCCCGTGAAGGTTTTGACGCACTCGCCCGCCTTTGCCGCGGCGCTAGGCATCTTGCCCGCAGGCGTCGTGCCGACGATCTTAAATTTAGCCCCCTCGCTTAGATCCGCGCCCTTTAGCGCGTAGCCGTCCATCGCGGCGGTCGGGCGGCGCGGAGTGCTAAAAGGCGCCGCGACGTCGCTTGCTAAAATACGCCCTAGCGCCTGAGTGATCGCGACCTTCTCGATGCGCGATGACTTTTGCACCGTATTTGCGAAGCGCTCCATCGCACTTTCAAATTTTTCAAATTCCATCATTTGCCTCCTACGATTTTATAAATTTGATCTTCATTTATCAGTTTCGAGTTAAATTTCACAACGAGTTCGCCATCGGTCTCGTAAATTTCAATAATGCCCTTTACACCCTGTAGTGCGGAAAAATCGCCGCCTTTAGGAAAGTATAAATTCTTAAAAAGTTTTGGATCGCTCAGCCTAGAAAGTAGCACAAGCCAGATCACACCCAAAACCGCGACGCCAATGCCTAGCGCTTCAATGCCGATTTTGCCAAAAAGTGCGCCGCCGCATAGCCCGCCCAAAAAACTGCCAAAAAATCCGAACGAATTAAAAATCCCAAGTGCGGCGCCTTTTTGAGCGACTTTGGCAAATTTGGACGCAAGGCTTTGCATAATGGGCTCATGCGCGTTAAATCCCACGAAAAAGAGCATCACACCCACCACGAAAGCGCTCGCCCCGCTAGCAAACGCAAAAATCAAATACGAAGCGATAAAAAAGCAAATGCCGATGAGTAAAATTTGCTTAGCCAGTGCGCGTTTCTCGCCTAAAGCACCGCTCGCACCCATCGCAGTAAAGCCAAAGACCGCGCCTAGAGCATAAATTTTAGTCAAATCACTTTTGGAAAGTCCGAATTTTTGCACGAGCAAAATTGGAATTAGAAAAAACGCTGCCGTCATGAAAGCTTTTTGAAAAAAATTCGTTAAATTCATAAGCATTAAATTTTTATCACTTAAAAGTGAGCCGAGTGGGACCTTTTGGCGCAGGGAGCGGATATGCGGTTCGGTAGGTACTACGAAAAAAAGCAGCACCAAACATAAAAGCGTAAGTGCTGAACTTAGATGAAATAGGCTGGCAAGTCCAAATTTGGCACTTAAAAGCGGACTTAAAATCATTGCTACGCCAAAGCTCACGCCTATCATCGCGCCCATTACCGCCATCGCCTTACCGCGCTCTTCCTCTCGCGTAAAATCGCTAATTAGTGCGGTAGCTACGGCTCCTACAGCACCGCAGCCTTGCAAAAAGCGCCCAAAAATCATCGTATAAATGCTCTCACTCGCCGCGCAAACGCAAGCGCCCACGATAAAAAGCGCCAGCCCTATAGCAAGGGTTTTCTTACGTCCGATCTTATCGCTTAGCACTCCAAATGGCGTTTGCAAAATCACTTGCATAATCGCATAAATTCCAAAAAGTAGCCCCACTAGGCTTTCGTTTGCGCCGTGCAAGCTCAATGCATACAGGCTAAGCACGGGCAGCAAAATAAATAATCCAAAAAACCTCGTAGCGATGATAAAACTAAGCGGAAGGACGCTTTTTAGCATAATCTTAGACCTCAAATAATATGAAATTTGCGCCGATTATAGCCAAAAATCGTAACGAATTCTTTGATTTTGGGTAAAATGGCGGCTTAAATTTAAGGAGCGAGGATGAAAATTTTACTTGCGACGAGCAACAAAAATAAAGTAAAAGAGATAAAAGAATTTTTCACGGAATACGACGTGTGCGCGCTCGGCGAGGTGCTGGATCCTTTTGAGATCGACGAGTGCGGCACGAGCTTCAAACAAAACGCACTTATCAAAGTTCGCGCAGTGCATGAGGCGCTAAAAAGTAAAAATTTGCAGAGCGAATTTTTCGTGCTAAGCGATGATAGCGGCATCTGCGTAGATGCGCTGGGCGGGGCTCCGGGGATATTTTCGGCGCGCTTTAGCGGAGCGGGTGCAACGGATGCGAGCAATCGCGAGAAATTAGCCGCTAGCCTACGCGCGCTGGAGCTAGAGGAGAGCCCTGCGCATTACACCGCGGCGATCGCGCTAAAATGCGCTCTGGGCGAGTTTTGTACGCACGGCTTCATGCACGGCACGGCGATAACGCAGCAGCGGGGGCAAAACGGCTTCGGATACGATTTTATGTTTATTCCGCGCGGATTTGACCGCACAATCGGAGAGCTGCCCGCTGAGGTGAAATTTAAAATTTCGCACCGCACGAAGGGGCTGGCGCTGATGCGAATTTTATTGAAAAATTTAGAAAAACAGATGAGACTTGCTAAATTTCATTAAATTTAGAGCCGTAAAAAGCGGAATTTAAGAAAAAATATATATAATACGCTTTTCATTCAATCCACGAAAATCTACGGAGCGTAGCGCAGGCTGGTAGCGCATCTGGTTTGGGACCAGAGGGTCGAAGGTTCGAATCCTTTCGCTCCGACCATTGTGGTGAGTTTAGCTCAGTAGGTTAGAGCATCAGATTGTGGTCCTGAGGGTCGTGGGTTCGATTCCCACAACTCACCCCACTTTATGCGCTCGTAGCTCAATTGGATAGAGCAACAGACTTCGGATCTGTAGGTTGAAGGTTCGACTCCTTTCGAGCGTACCACTGATTTGATATTTTGCGCTCATAGCTCAGTTGGATAGAGCAACGGCCTTCTAAGCCGTAGGCCAGAGGTTCGAATCCTCTTGGGCGTACCATATTAAGCTCATATTAAGAGCTTTTTGGCTAATATGCGCTTTCTTTTTTGCGGATGTGGTGAAATTGGCAGACACACCAGACTTAGGATCTGGCGCCTCACGGCATGAAGGTTCAAGTCCTTTCATCCGCACCATCCATTCTACGCGTTCCGGATTAGCTCAGCGGTAGAGTAGGCGGCTGTTAACCGCTTGGTCGCTGGTTCGAATCCAGCATCCGGAGCCATATATACTCAAAAATTCCTTTGACCCCCGATTTTATCGATGTTTAAAGAGCTTTAAGTTTTCTTAGTTTTATAAAAATTTGTTCCAGAAATTTTTTAATATTCTAATTTCTCGTTATGCTTTCTAAGCAATCTAGAATACCTTTTATAAAATTTAAAATTCTCATTTTGTAAATAAATTTGATAAAATTTAGCCATTTATTGATTATAATCAATTTTTTTGCCTAAATAAAATCTTAAAATTACCAACTAAATTTTTTATAAAGGATTTCTATGAGCGACAATCTAGAGATGTTCTGTCATCAGTGCCAAATGAGCGCGCCCGAGGGCTGCGGCGCCAAAGGTCAAGACCGCGGCACCTGCGGTAAAACCTCCACGCTGGCGTTACTTCAAGACACTATGGTTTTCGGGCTTAAGGGCCTTAGCGCCTACCGCCACCACGCGCACGAGCTCGGCGCCGATACTAGCGCAGTCGATACCGTTATGGCGGATACGCTGTATTTCACACTGACGAACTCAAATTTTAACTTTGACGAGCATATCGCGCAGCTGATGGCCGTCGGAAGCGCGGGCGTGCAGATGATGGATATTTTAAGCGAGGCGCATACCGCAAAATTCGGCGTACCGACCCCAGTTAAAGTTAGCCAAAACAAAGTCGAGGGCAAGGCGATTTTGGTCAGCGGACACAACCTACACGCTCTTGAGGCGCTGCTAAAAGCGACCGAAGGCAAAGGCATCAATATCTACACCCACTCCGAGATGCTTCCTGCGCACGGCTATCCGCAGCTTCGCAAGTATCCGCACCTAAAGGGCAACGTCGGCAAGGCGTGGTTTGATCAGACCAAGCTTTTTAACGAATTTAAGGGCGCGATTTTGATGACCACCAACTGCATCGTGCCGCTTCGCTCGTCCTGTAGCTACGCGGACAGGCTCTTTGGCTACTCTATCGCGGGCACCGACGGGATCAAGCATATCCAAAACGACGATTTTACGCCGCTCATCGAGTGCGCGCTTGCGTGCGGCGACGTGAGCATGGACAGCGACGAGAGCTTGGTGACGGGCGGACACTATAAGACCATTTTGAGCCTTGCGCCGCAAATTTTAGACGCGATCAAATCGGGCAAAATCCGCCGCTTTTTCGTCATCGCAGGCTGCGACGCGCCGGGCAAGGGACGCGAGTATTACCGCGAGCTAGCGCTTAGCCTGCCGAAGGACTGCGTGATTTTGACCTCCAGCTGCGGCAAATTCCGCTTCAACGACGTGGATTTCGGAAGCGTCCCGGGCACCGAGCTTCCGCGCTATATCGACCTTGGTCAGTGCAACGACAGCAACGGTGCGGTTAAGATCGCCTTAGCGCTTAGCGAGGCTACGGGCATCGCGGTAAACGACCTGCCGGTCTCGATCGTGCTGATGTGGATGGAGCAAAAGGCGGTCATCATCCTGCTTGCGCTGTTTAGCCTAGGCGTTAAGAATATCAACGTGGGCCCTACGGTGCCTGAGTTTTTCAACGACGAAATTTTGGGCTTTTTGGTGCAAAATTTCGGCCTTCGCCTAATCAGCGGCGACGCGCAGGCGGATCTGAAATACTTCCTGGGCGAATAAATTTTATAGCGAGGCAAATCGGGTAAATTTAAAATTCGGCAAAGCTCCGTTTTAAATTTACCCTTTATACGCCGCTTTTAGCGGAGCTAGCCGATCCACTCCGCGGTTATTTTGCGCCGACGCTCATATTTAAATTTTACGACTATGCCGTTCTTCTTAATTTAAATTTTAAAATCATATAATCTCGCCAAATGATTAGAAAAATTTAATTAAGTGCTTTTTTACACATTCAAATTCCAATCGTCTTTGCTATTACAATCCTTCTTTTTCTGTGCAAGTATTTATATCTTATCCGCATCGCTTCCGCTTATAGTAATCCTATGGTGTGCCTCATTGATGCTTGATATTGCATAAAATTTTCCGTATTATCTCATTTTTCGCTATCAGATATTGCAATTTAGTGCCGTTAAAATTTTAAATAAATATAGTATTTTCACAGGATTTTTAATCGGGATTTAAATACGGATTTTAATCTAAATTTTACTCATAAATTTTGAAATTATTTTATAAGTGCATGGCGCACGGCTTGTGGGAATAAAATTTTAAGCAGATTTTGTACGAAATTTCAAAATGCAGCTCAAACTCGCAAGCAGATAAATTCGCTGTAGCATTGCGTTTAGAATTCCGCGCTATCGATAAATTTCGCATCTTTACTTCGGTGCAAATTTTAAAATTCTATGTAGGAGATAAAATTATAAGCCGTGCAATGCATGAATTTTAAAATTCCGCATCGCCTATAAAATTCCATGTCCCACACGACACATAAATTTTGAAATTTTAAAATTTCACGCCGCAGATAAAATTTAGGAATTTCCTTTTGCGGTAAAATTTTAAAGCTCTGCCACAAATCCTCTGTCCGCGCGGCGAGTTTCAAATCCATCTAGAACTTAGATTTTCCTCACCAGCTCAGGGATTATCGCTTCGAAATCGACCCCTTCGTAGTCCTTACGCTCCTCGTCGCTCATCGTCTCTTTGATCGTGCTGACGACGAAATCTGCAGCGATACGGACCGCCGTTTCCAGGGACTTACCGCGCATTGTTGCGCCGAAGGCTACGGCTGCGAAAATATCGCCGGTACCGTTAAATTTAACCGGCAGTAGCTCGTGAAAATACTCGTTCGTCCTGCCCGTGCGCGCATCGTAGCTGAAAACCCCGCACTGATCGGCGATGTAGCCAATGCCTTTTAAAATAACCTGCCTAGCGCCCAGCTCTCGAAGCCTTGCAAGCAGATCCATGATAAAATCCCTATCTGCGTCCTCACGGTACGGCACGCCTGTAATCGCGCAGGCCTCGGTGATATTGGGCGTGATGACGTCGGCCTTGGCGCACAGAAGCGCCATCATACGAGCAAAATCCTCGTTAAAGCCCGGATAAAATACGCCGTTATCGCCCATACAAGGATCGACCAAAATAGTCTTGCCAGCGCCGCCGAAGCTCGCAAATAGCTCGCTCATAATCTCGATCTGTGCCGCCGAGCCCAAAAAGCCCGTGTAGATGCCGTCAAATACCACTCCGCGGTCTTTCCAGTGCGCCATGATCGCGCGTATTTGAGAGCTTAGATCGCAAAAGGTGTAGCCCGAAAAGCCCGTATGCATCGATAAAACCGCCGTAGGGATCACGCTCGTGCTCATCCCCATCGCGCTTAGTATCGGTAAGGCGACGGTCAGCGAAACCTTGCCCACGCAGGATATATCTTGAACGGTAAGAACTTTTTTCATCACAATTCCTAAAATTTTTGGCTCTATTTTACCGCTATTTATATTAAAAAGGCGAATTTAAATAAAATTTACTCTACGAATAGTCTAAATTTATATTATTTTTGGCGTTTTTCCGCTAAATTTTATCTCGGGTTCGCCGTAAATTCGGCGCTCAAAAATCAAAAAAGGCAAAAAATGATAACCGCAAAGGCTCTTTACGCATCCGCTCGCCTTAGATCGCTGCCTCTTAGCGTCTCGGGCGTACTGCTCGGCAGCGGTGCGGCATACGGCGCGGGCGTATTTAGAGCGGATATTTTCGCGCTGGCGCTGCTTACGACGCTTCTGTTTCAGGTGCTAAGCGATTACGCTAACGACTATGGCGACGAGGTAAAAGGCACCGACGACGAGGGCAGACTGGGGCCGCGCCGCGCGATCCAAACGGGACAGATGAGTGCCGAGCAGATGAAGCGCGTCATCGTCGCTACGGCGCTGCTTTCGGCACTTTGCAGCCTCGCGCTAAGCGTTTTGGCATTCGGCGAGCGGTTTTATCTTGTGATGCTATTTTTGGCGCTGGGCGGCGCGTCGATATACGCCGCGATCCGCTACACCGTGGGCGCCGGCGCATACGGCTATAAGGGGCTTGGCGACGTTTTCGTGTTTTTGTTTTTTGGACTTTTGAGCGTGCTGGGTTCGTACTTTTTATACGCGCGTTCGCTCGATGCGGCGCTGCTGCTGCCTGCGTGTGCGTGCGGGATGCTAAGCACGGCGGTGCTAAATTTAAATAATATGCGCGACGTGCAAAACGACGCGCTCAAAGGCAAGCGCACGATCCCCGTGCGTATCGGACTGCGCGCAGCCAAGCGCTATCACTACGCGCTGATCGCGGGTGGTGCGGGGCTAATGCTTTGCTACTCGCTTTTGCGCGGAGATTCAGGCGTAAAACTACTCTACATAGCTAGCTTTGTGCCGCTTGTGTGGCATCTATTTTTCGTCTTAAAAGTGCGGGAATGCCGCGACTTCGACGGACAGCTAAAGGTAGTCGCACTCTGCACGTTTGCGATGTCTGCGCTATTTTTCGTCGGGGAAATTTTAGGCTAAATTTAAATGTCGCGCAGATAAAATTTACGTCGGTACCGCAGCAAAGTCCTCTCGCGCAAAAGCGCTTTGTGCGAGTTCTCCTAATCTTGCAATCAACCTGCTTGTCGCACAGCAAAGCGTCTGCGGCAAGCTCGCTCAATGAAAACGTCCATAGCATATCTCTGTCCGCCTGATGGCTACCGCAATAAAATTTAAGGGGGCAAACTCCAGGTCTCCGCGCCGTCTTGTATCGTTAAATTAAGCGAGCAATACCGCTCTTAAGTCTATGCAAGCCCCGTCACACCACGCTTTAATTGCCGTTTTGACGGCGAGTTGCCCGCCTTTTGCGTCAAATTTAAAAACTAGAGCATTAATTCTACAAAAGGCCCGCGTGTTTGGCGCGGTGGGCTTTGTGCTTATTGCACGGCGGCAGTTCGCACCGCAAACGCTGCTTTAGCCCTACTTTTGAGCCCTCGCGCCACTAAAATTTTACTAAATTTTACGCACCGCTTTTTTGAAACGATGCTTGCAAAACCATGTCTTTCTGCACATAGCCCCTTAAAATTCGAAGCAATCTTGCACGCTGTTTAGAACTTCGCGGTCGCAATATCCGCCGTTTTGCTCGCAAAAGTCCAAAACCGCCGCTTCATTCGACGCGCGGCGAGCTCGCAAAAACTCCAACGTGAGCCTATGCGTGCCGTCGCAGCCACGATGCGCCAAGCCCTAGCCCAAGAACTCAAATAGCCGCTCAAACTCCGCCCTACTCATAGGCAGGCTTTTTTCAAATGCATCTCGCTGCCGCTGCGCCGCGAGCTTTTTGAGTTCCTTTTTTCTGGATTTTTCCACTCTTTCTCCTTTGCTGCGCCGCCTTGCCGCACGGATATCCTTTGGGCGCATTAACCTCATACCTATCGTCCCCTGCCCCAAGCGGCATGCAAATTTCATCCAAACCGTGCGCTCCTCGTCTATACCGAAATAACGCTTATTAATTTTTAGCAGAGCAAAATTATAACAAAAGCAGAGCGCGAAATCGCAAATCCGATGATTAAATTTTATCTAGAATAAAGAGCTATGTTTTCGGCTAAATTTTGCCGTACCGAGGGATAAAATTTAGCAAATTCGGATGAAATTCTATCGAGTAGATGTGTAGAATTTGACCATAAACCAAAACAAAAGCAGCCGCGCCCAAAACGCGACCGCTAAATTTTAAAATTTTACTTCTCAAACGCCTTTTCTAGGCTAAACGGAAACGCCTGATAGCCCATCGCGTTGGTCATTTTGATTTCGATTGACGGCTCTTTTGCGCCCCATTCAAACTCGTTGATATGCGGGCTAGGTACGCCTACCGGGCGACCTTTGGCGATGTCAAACTGCATACCCGCGACCGCCGAGTAAACCATCACGCTATCTAGGTCGTCTTGATACTGCGCTAGCGAAGTAACCGAGCTGTACCACTCGCTGCCGCGCTGTTTGCCGTATTCCCAGACTTGCTCGACGGTTTTAGCTTTTTCGTCGATTTTATAGACGACCGCGCGGGAGTATTTCATACCCGCCATCGCAGGCTGCTCCATGCCGCGTGTGTCGCCGTTATCAAAGACGGTGAGATACACTACGCCCTTTTTGGACTTGCTGTCGATACGGAATGCCGTATGCTGCGTCCACTGCCAGTCAAATCCGCCCTTCTCGCTCTCATATCCCGGGCATTTTGAGTACTCGTCCTCGCAGACGATTTTTTTGCCGTCTTTATCCACCGGCTGGAGCAGGAATCCCTTAAACTGATCCTTCCAGCCTTTGTGCGCGCCCATTATCCATTTGATCTTTTTGTCGCGGCCGATCTTGATGACGGCGTCTTGGTGGCGACTGGAGATGATGATACTATCGTCGCTTGGATCATAATCCACGCTATTTACGTGCGCCCAGTTGCGTCCAGGGCCCGAGCCCACGATGTCGCCCCATTTTTCGTTCGTATCCATCGCGGCTAGCTCGTCCGAGCTAGCGGTGTGGCCTGCCTTGCTAGCGT
>NZ_CALKTS010000323.1 GCF_937997595.1 uncultured Campylobacter sp.
AAGGTTAGCATTAACGGTCGCGTCGTTAGCGATTTTATAGAGGTTAGCGGCGAGGAGAAGATCCGCATAGGCTCGCGCCTTATCAAGCCCAAGACGGAATTTACGATGATCGTTTATAACAAACCAAAAGGCGAGTTAGTTACTAAAAAGGACGATCGCGGCAGGCGGACGATTTACGATAGCTTGCCGGAGGGGTTTAGTAGATTTGTTAGCGTAGGGCGTTTGGATTTCGCAAGCGAAGGGCTTTTGCTACTGACCGATGCGCCAGCGATCGCTACGGCGCTGATGAACAGCGACATCGAGCGAGAGTACTATCTAAAGGTAAAAGGCGAGGTAGGGGATGAGGTCGTAACGGCGATCCGCGAGGGCTTTTTCGCCGCAGACGCGAGCAAGGGCGCGCACGCCAAAAGCAAGATAAAATCGATGGAATTTAAGCCCTTTTTAGGCTACCGCATAATGCCTAGCAGCGGCGGCTATACGAAGATAAAGGCGATCATCAACGAGGGGCAAAACCGCGAGCTGCGTAGATTTTTCGGCTACTTCGATCTGGACGTCGTGGAGCTTAAGCGCACGGCATTCGGTAGAATGACGCTTGGGACGCTAAAGCCCGGCAAATGGCGCTATTTCGATCAGAGCGAATACGAAGATCTGCGCGATTTTTTGAAAGAAAACAAAATCCGCTATTAAATTTAAGGAGGCGAAATGAGTTCAAAGACGAATGCCGCGCGCGTACTGGACGGTCTGAAAATCCCATACGAGATCAAAGAATATGCGGTGGATCCTTTAAATTTAGACGCGGTGCATGTTGCAAACAGCGTGAGAGAGCCGATCGAGCGGGTCTATAAAACGATAGTTTGCACGGCGGATCACGAATACGTCGTGGCCTGCCTGCAAGGCGATCTAAATTTGGATCTCAAGGCGCTCGCGCACATCTGCGGCGCAAAGCGTTGCGAGCTGATGGATTTGAAGGATTTGCAAAAGGTCACGGGCTACATCAGGGGCGGTTGTTCGCCGCTTGGAATGAAAAAGCACTTCCGCACCTTCATCGATGAAAAAGCGCTAACGCAGGAGAAAATTTACGTTAGCGCAGGCGTGCGCGGAAAACAGATTGCTCTCGCAGCAAAGGACCTTGCAGTCGCAACCGAGGCGCAAATTTGTAAAATTACTCACGACTAACGCAGTGTCACTTTTGCTGCCGTTTGCGTAAGTAATGCCGGCGGCGAGCTAGCTAAAATTTACACTGCGAGATTTAGACTTTTAGAATTTGGCGTTGCGCTGCTTGTTAAAACAAGCTCCTGTGCGCCGAGAAAATACAAATCAAATAAATTT
>NZ_CALKTS010000324.1 GCF_937997595.1 uncultured Campylobacter sp.
ATTTCGCTTACTAGCCGCCCGCCGATCGCGTAGTCGTCAGTGGATATTTCGTCTATCGTCACGACCGTGGTTTTCTCGCCCCTGCCTAGCACGGCTACGAGGGCGTCGGTGAGGTTTTTGACGAGCCTTGCTTTTTGTTCGCGACTTAGACCGCCGCGCTCTTTGGTGATTTTGACGTTTATATAGGGCATTAATTCTCCTTAAAATAAACGTAATTGTAGCCAAAATTTCGTCTGTGCGCCTAAAAGTGCGAAATTTTATGTTAAAATCGCCGTGATCTAAATTTAAGGAGAAAATATGCCATTGCTGGATAGTTTTAAGGTCGATCACACCCGTATGAATGCCCCCGGCGTGCGGCTCGCAAAGAGTATGCGCACCAAAAGCGGCGATAAGATCAGCGTCTATGATCTGCGGTTTTGCCGTCCGAATTTAGAGATCATGAGCGAGCGCGGCACCCATACGCTGGAGCATCTTTTCGCGGGCTTCATGCGCGAGCACCTAAATAGTGCAGACGTCGAGATTATCGACATCTCGCCGATGGGATGCCGCACGGGCTTTTATATGAGCGTGATCGGGGCGCCTAGCGAGAGCGCCGTCGCAGCGGCGTGGAGCGCGAGTATGAAGGATATTTTGGGTGTGGCCTCTCAAGCGGATATCCCCGAGCTGAATAAATTTCAATGCGGCACCTTCGCGATGCACTCGCTAGCAGAAGCTAAACAGATCGCGCAAAACGTGCTAAATAAGGGTATCGGCGTGATCAAAAACGACGAGATCGCGCTGGATTTAAATTTGATCAAATGGCGATAGCAATGCGTCAAGAGGTAAAACGGCGCAGTTTTTGAAGGTTTTGTCGGTAAAGCACAGATCTATCGGTAAGCAGATAAGCTTGTAGCTCGCGACGAAAGTGCCATTTAGAATTCCTAAAAAGGATAAAATTTTAGCGCTTCTTTAAAATATCGTCGTTTAAAAATGCCGCGCTGCTTTGTATCGTTTTGATAACGCGGTCTTTAGAATTTTGCATTTTGTCGGATGTGGGTCTGTGTGCGATCGAATTTACGCGCCCGATTTTCGCCGTGAAATAAAAAATCCCCAGTATCGTCGCGTTTAGAAATACTCCAAAATATATCCGTTCTAATCCCCATATCCCTATGCTGGCGGCATGAATAGGCACAAAAATTATCGCGATTAAGACCGGATAATAATCCGAAATTTTATTTTTGGCAAGGATTACGGTCGTAACGATGGCGTATGCGATGAGCGTAAAAGGAGAGATAAGCAAGAGTGCAAAAAGTGCGTTTATGCGCTGATAATCTTCGTGCCCGATTAAGACGCAAAAGCTACAAAACGCGAGCGTTATGAGAAAAAATAAAGGTAAAATCCACCGCGTTTTCACGTCGCGCCCTTTAAGCAGAGATAAAAAGAGCAGATGAGGGCCCAGCGCAATACAATAATAATCAAATATAACCGACGAGCTTAGAAACGTGAGCGGTATGGCGAGCAGCGTACCCGGTCCATCAAAATATACCCCACTAAACATGAGCCACGTGATAAAGAGTATAAAAGCATATTTCAGACCCGCATAAGTGGCGCAAACACAGATACTAACGAGGATAAATCGTATAAATTTGCTCATTTGCCTTTTTCCTAAATTTAGGTAATTATAGCAAACCGCGACAAACGAACGGCGCAAAATTTTAATTTAGCCCGTGCGCTCGCCGAATCCGCTGCCGATTGCGAGCTTGGGTGAGAGAACCTGCCAATGCCTTCGTATTATTTCATCCGCTCCAGCGCCGCAAGAGCAAATTTCATAAATTCTAAATCCGTTTTGCGTTATCATTGCGCTAAATTTAAAATTTTACGCAAAGGGGATCATATGAAAAACACGGCATTCATCACGGGCACTACGAGCGGCTTTGGCGAGGCGATTGCCAGGGCGCTTAGCGCGCAGGGCTATAAGATTATTGCGTTTGGGCGTCGCAAAGATCGGCTACAGAAGCTAGCCGGCGAGCTAGGCAATACGCACATTATCGCCGCGGATATTCGCGATAAAGCTGCGGTGTTTGATGCCGTAAGCGCGCTGCCTGCAAATTTCAAAGACGTCGAGGTGCTGGTAAATAACGCAGGCCTTGCACTCGGGCTTGAGGGGATTGCACAGACGCCATGGTAGCTACCGAACTGGCACTGGCAGTGGCTTACCCTAATGCAGGAAATATCGGTGGAGGTGGCTTTATGGTCTATCGCTTAGCCAATGGTGAAAAAGGTGCCTTGGACTACCGTGAAAAAGCTCCTAGCAAGGCACACCGCGATATGTACTTGGACGCCAATGGCAAAGTAATTCCTGACAAAAGTACCCTAGGTGCCTTGGCTATAGGCGTACCTGGCACTATCGATGCGCTCTTTGAAGTACATAAGAAATTCGGCAAGCTCCCTATTGCTGACCTTTTCCAACCTGCTATTGATCTGGCTCGTAATGGAGTGGTTATCACACCCCTACAAGCTGATTTCTACATGGGGAAAAACCTTGCTGAGATTAAAAAGGCTAACAACTATACCACTATCTTCGAAAACGGCTGGAAAGCTGGCGAACGCTTTAAGTATGAAGAACTTGCCCAAACCTTGGAACGTATCCGTGA
>NZ_CALKTS010000325.1 GCF_937997595.1 uncultured Campylobacter sp.
GGATGATTTTACGCTACAACGAGGTAAATAGCCCGCTAAAACGCAACGTCACGACTCAAGACGTAGGCAAAAGCGCGATGTATCTACTCAGCGACCTTGCTAGCGGCGTGACCGGTGAGGTGCACTACGTCGACTGCGGCTACAACATCATGGGTATGGGCGACGTAGCGACCGATGCCGAAGGTAAGACGATCCTCGCGTGGGATGCGGCTAAGGTCGAGTAAAAAGATACGTAAAAAAGGCTAAATTTGGTGCGCACGGTCTATTACGAAGCTAGGCACAAAGCCATAGCAGAGAGCGGCATAGAGGGCATCGCCGCCGTTTTGCGAGGTGATAACGAGGCCGAGAGAGCCTCGCTTTTGTTGTGTCTAGATTATTACCTTGATCCCTACTACGGCTGCACGCTGGCGCATGAGAGCGAAATTTTCGCCCTTTTGCAGGAGCTGCTTCTTACCGAGCGCTCGCAAGCTATCAGAGACGATATTTTGCAGCTTCTGGGCGATTACTGCGGCGGTTTTAGCGTGCTGCGAAGTAGGATTTGCGAGGCGTCCGGCGAGCTTTTGCCGGGTATCAAGCGCTTGATCGAAAGATAAATTTAACGGCCGGCACGCTTTTGTTCGCGGTAATTACGCCGCGGCGAGTGGTAGCGAAATTTGCCCGCCTCCGCATACGCCCCTTTTGCCGCGAAAATGCGGCAGCGCAAAATTTAAAAGTTGGAAGCGGCGACGAGAACCTCGGATGAGCGAGGAGCTCTATTAGGCGCGTACCTAAAAACGGCATGAAGATAGAGGATTGTTTCAAAGCCGTTTTTGAAAAAAGCGGTAAAAGCCGCCAGGAAGGAGCTTGATGAAAAAGGATTATATCTGCGTATTTGATTGCGAGACGATCCCAGACGTAGCGGCGCTGGTGCGGGTGCTGGATGAGGATGCGATCGCGGACTGCTTTGAGCCTTTCGATAAAAAAAGCTTCGCAAAGCTTCTTGACGCGCAGCTCTCGCAAAAGATCGGCGGCGAGAAGCAAAGTGCGCCTTTAAATTTTGCTGTAAATTCGGCGGAGCAGAATTTTAAAATTGTAAATTCCGAGCAAAATTCTGCATCGAATTCCACAGGGCAAAATTTGGCGCCGCAAAATACGGCGCTCAAAAATTCCGCATCGCTAAATTTAATCTACGACGATATCGCGCCTCAAAGCTCCGCAGCACAGAGTACTGCGATAGAAAATTCCGCTCTCCGAAGTCCTGCGCCTCAGAATTTCGCGGCGGAAAGCTCTACGCCTCAAAGCTCCGCATCCCAAAGCTTAAAGAGCGAAAATCTCGCTTCAAATTCCGCGCAAGATCTCGCGTTAAACGCGCTAAATTTTAAAATTTACGGTGAGCAGCCGATCTTTAACGCGGATAAAAGCAAAATTTTAAACCACAAATTGCTCTCGCTTAGGGCGATGGAGATTTTCAAAGAAAAAACCGGCAGCGAATTCCTGCCCGTCTGCTTCCACCGCGTCGTTAGCATTAGCGCCGTGATGGCGGACGGATTCGGCAGATTTTTGCGCGTCTCGACGCTTGATGGCGAGAATGAGCGCGATAAAATCGCAAAATTCCTAGCCTTCATCGAGGATTTTAATCCGCGCCTCGTGAGCTTCAACGGGCGCGGGTTCGATCTGCCGATGATTATGGCGCGCGCGATGTGCTATGATCTAAGCGCCGCGGCGTATTTTGAGACGAACGATCGCGATAACAACAAGAGCAAATGGGAGAACTACCGCAGCCGCTACGACGGGCGGTTTCATCTGGATCTGCTTGATCACATCAGCGATTTTGGCGCCGTTCGCGGGCTCAAGCTCGATCATATCTGCGCTAGCGTGGGCTTGCCGGGCAAATACGACGTGCACGGCGATCAGGTTCTGCAGTTGTATTACGCAGGCGAGCAGGCCAAGATCGACGAGTACTGCAGATCCGACGTACTCAACACCTACTGGCTGTTTTTAAAATACGAGCTTTTGCGCGGCAAGATCACCAAGGACGACTATCTGAATTATATCGCGGTGATGGGCGAATTTTTGCAAAAAGAGTGCGCGGGCATGAGCTATACGCCCGTTTTTTGCGACTTTATAGAAAGGGAGCTAGCGGCATATGCGAAGTGAAATTTTTAAAATTTTAAAAGGCGCGGTTTTGGGTGCGCTATTTTTGGCCTGCGGCGCGGTCGCGGATGAGGCTAAATTTAAACCGATGCTGCTTAAAGAGTACGTCCCCGGCATGAATATTACAGGCTGGGTCATCAGTGAGAAGCTAGACGGCGTGCGCGCGATCTGGGACGGGCGTAATCTGCGCTCCAGACGCGGTAAGATCATAAACGCCCCCGAGGGCTGGAGCGCGGGCTTTCCGCCATTTTTCGTCGACGGCGAGCTATACACGGCGCGCGGAGAGTTTGAACAGCTCGTCTCGATCGTCTCTTCTAGCGTGCCCGATGAGCGGTGGAGCAGGGTAAAATTTTACGCGTTTGACCTGCCGAAGGAGCAGAAAAATCTAAGCGCGAAGATGGAAATTTTAAGAAATTTTATCGCCTCAAGCGGCGCGCAAAATTTACTGATCGTGCAGCAAACTCCGGTAAGCACGCACGCAGACGTGCAGGCGTATTTTGATCGCGTCATCGCAGCAGGCGGCGAGGGGGTCGTGCTGCGCGATCCAAACGCGCTTTATGAAAGCGGGCGCAGCGATAAAATTTTAAAATACAAAAAGACGCACGATAGCGATTGCAAGGTCGTAAAAATCAACCCGGGCTACGGCAAAAACGAGGGCAAGATGGGCTCGCTTAGCTGCGTGGATCTACGTAGCGGAGCGAAATTTAAAGTAGGCACGGGCTTTAGCGACGAAATGCGGGCAAATCCGCCTAAAGTAGGCACGATCATCACCTATCAATACCAAAACCTAACCCGCGAGAAAAAGCCGCGCTTCCCCGTATTTTTGCGCGTGCGACCAGCGATTTAATCTAAGGGGCTATAATCGCGTGTTTTGATAAATTTGATCCGAAGGAGAATAGATGAAAATTTTAATCACAGGCGGCGCGGGATACATCGGTAGCCACGTCGCAAAGGCGCTTTTAGAAGCGAACCGCCACGACGTCGTCATACTGGATAATCTTTGCAAGGGCTCGATGCGAGCGATCGAGGCGCTTCGCAAGATAGGCGAGTTTGAGTTCGTGCAAGAGAGCTTAGAAAATACCCCTGCAATCGAGGAGCTTTTTAAGCGCGAGAAGTTTGACGCGATCATTCACTTTGCGGCGTTTATCGAGGTTTTTGAAAGCACGCAAAATCCGCTAAAATACTATCTAAACAACACCGCCAACGCGATGAATTTGATCGCGCTTGCGAACAAATACGGCGTGAAAGATTTCATCTTTAGCTCCACTGCGGCGACCTACGGCGAGCCGGATATCCCGCAAGTAAGCGAAGAAACTCCGCAAAATCCGATCAATCCGTACGGCAGAAGCAAGTTGATGGTCGAGTGGGTGCTAAAAGACGCGGCGGCGGCAAATCCAAATTTTAAATATGGAATTTTGCGCTATTTCAACGTTGCAGGTGCGGCAAGCGACGGCACGATCGGGCAAAACTACCCGAACGCGACGCATCTAATTAAGGTAGCGACCCAAACGATCGTCGGCAAGCGCGATAAGATGAGCATTTTCGGCGATGATTACGACACCAAGGACGGCACCTGCATCCGCGACTACATCCACGTAGAAGACCTCGCAAGCGCGCATCTGGCGGTGCTTGATTATCTGCAAAGTAATGACAGCGCGGTCTTTAACGTAGGATATGGCACGGGCTTTAGCGTAAAAGAGGTCGTTAATGAAGCTAAAAAAGTAAGCGGCGTGGATTTTAAAGTGCAGATCGCTCCGCGCAGAGCGGGCGATCCTGCCTGCCTCATTTCAAACGCCGATAAAATTCGCACCAAAACCTCTTGGCATCCCGAGCACGAGAGCCTGGATGAGATCATCCTAAGCGCGCTTAATTGGGAAAAGAAGCTCTAGGTTCTAGCGTGAAAGTGCGATTTGAAATTTTAAAATTTTACTCCGCCGCGTTTAATAGCGGCGAGCAAAAGGAAGCCTTGTTTGCTTAAAATTCTAAATGCCCCCGAAGCCGCGCAGCGCAAGCTCGGCGTCGTGCTATCGTATGTGAATATCTTTGTTTCTACGATACTTACTTTGGTTTATACGCCGTTTTTCCTGCGGGCGCTGGGGCAGAGCGAGTTTGGGCTGTATTCTTTAGCTAGCAGCGTTATTGGCTATTTGGCGATTTTGGATTTAGGCTTTGGCAACGCCGTGACGGTCTATACCGCCAAATACGCCTCAAGCGGCGAAGTGGAGCGCATGCATAAGCTACACGGCACGATTTTTAGCGTGTATTTGGTAATGAGCGCGGTGATCGTGCTTGCAGGAGCTGCGCTGTTAGCCAATCTGCACGCGATTTTTGGCGCTAAGCTAAGTACTAGTGAGATGGGCGAAATTCGCATTATGCTAATGCTACTAACTGCAAATTTAGCGATTAGCTTTCCTTTTAGCATCTATTCGTCGATCCTTACGGCGCATGAGAATTTCGTATTTATCAAGCTAATTGGGATCTTTCGCACGATCGCTCTGCCGCTAGCTGCGGTGCCTGCGCTACTTTTGGGATATAAGGCTATCGCGATCGTAATCATCGCTACGGCGGTAAATTTAATCTGCGTCGCGGCAGATTTCATCTATTGCAAAAGCAAAGTCTCGCCCGTGATAAGCGTGCGAAATTTCGACGCCTCCACGCTTAAGCAAATTTTTGGCTACTCGTTTTTTATATTTTTAGGCATCGTAGTCGATCAAGTAAATTGGAACGTCGATAATTTTATCTTAGGCGCTGTTGCAGGCGCTACAGCGGTCTCCACGTATGCCGTAGCAAGCACGATAAATGCCACTTTCGTCACGCTTTCGCTCACCATTAGCGGCGTAATGCTTCCTAAAATCGCCAAAATGGTCTCTGCAAACTCCACTGATTCCGAGCTTAGCGCGGAATTTATCAAGATAGGCAGGCTGCAATTTTACGTGATATTTTTTATCGCGTCGCTTTTGGTGATTTTTGGGCGGGAGTTTATCGTGCTATGGGCTGGCACAAATTATGAAATTTCATACACAATCGCGCTTGTTTTGGTGCTTCCAGTAAGCGTGCCGTTGATTCAAAATTTAGGCCTAGCCGTGCTTCAGGCAAAAAACAAAGTCAAATTTCGCTCAATCGCCGCGTTTTGCGTCACGCTCGTAAATATCGCTATTTCTATCCCGCTAGCTAAGGCTTACGGTGGCGTGGGCGCTGCGTGCGGCACGGCTTTTGCTATCACCTTGCTAAATATCTGCGTGATGAATATCTACTATGCTCGTGTAATCGGACTTGACATCGCTAAATTTTGGCGAAATATCGGCGCGATGGTAGTAAAATTTGCTCCCGCAATCGCAGTAAGCCTAGCGATAAATTACGCATTAGGCTTACATGGAGTAAACTTTTTGCTAATTTGCGGCGGGCTTTATTCGGCTATATTTGTGCTAAGCGCGTATTTTTGGGCGATGAACGACTATGAGCGCGCGATTTTTGGCGGCATTGCAGCTAAGATAAGGAGGCGGGCTTGAGCTTCAATGTAATTAGCGAAGTGGTTACGAAAGACCGCTGTATCGGCTGCGGCGTCTGCGCGAGCAGCTGCCCTTTTAGCGTGCTAAAAATGCGGCTTGGAGGCAATGGATTTTACGCGCCCGAGGAGGGCGAAGGGTGCCGCGACAAATGCGACATCTGCCTAAAAGTCTGCCCGTTTTACGAAAAAGATACGCTTGAAAATGAGCTAAATTCTAAATCATACTCAGAGCTGGAAAGCTTTAGTCCTGATTTTGGCAGATTTTTAGCCACTTACAAATTCTACAAAAAAGATGAAGCGCAGCGCTTAAGCAGTGCAAGCGGCGGCGCGGGAGATTATATTTTTCGCGAGCTTTTTGCGCGCGGGCTCATTGATTACGCGATTTGCGCTGTGCCTGCGGACGAGGGGGATTTTATAGCCAAAAATTCCAAACGTGATTTTTCTGCCTGCAATAATTTAGCGCAGCCACAGAATTTGCAAAATTCCGCAACTAAAAATTCCGAGCAGAATTCCGCAATTCCGAATTTAACGCAGAATTTGGCGGATGATGATTCTATAAATTTTACGAGTGCGCAAAATTCCTTTTGCGGAAATTTGACGCAGAATTTTACAAATGAAAATTCCGCACAGAATTCTAAAGCTTCTTGTAAAAATTCCGTATCAGTGCAGAATTTTGTTTGCGAGAATTCCAAAAACGCGCGAAATTCTATGGGCGAAAATTCCGTGCCGCTATTTAAATTTAGTGTGATAAAAAATGCCGATGAGCTTACTCGCGCTCGATCGTCCGCTTACTATCCGCTCACGCTTGAAGCAGTGCTAAAGGAGATGTCGCGCCGCGAGGGTAGATACGCGATCAGCGCACTGCCGTGCTTTGCTAAGGCTTTAAGGCTTGCTGCGAGTAAAAATCCGCGCCTTAAATCCCGCATAAGCTTTATTATCGGGCTGGTTTGCGGACAGGGCAAGGGTGCTGGTTTTACGCATAAGCTGGCAGATCTTGCGTTTAAAGAGCGTAAGCAGCTCGCGGCGGTTAATTACAGATATAAAATCGCGGGCAAAAGCGCGATGAGCTTTGGCTTTAAATTCCGCGCTATAGACGGCAGCGAGGCGATAGATGATCGCAGTAGTAGCGCCTTTGCGTACTGGAGTTCGCGCGCTTTTACGCCTCTTGCGTGCAACGCCTGCACCGACGTTTTTACCAAATGCGCCGACGTCGTGCTGATGGATGCGTGGCTGCAAAGCGAAATGAGCGAGTGGCGCGGCACATCGCTCGTAATTACGCGCGCAGCTCAGATCGACGCGCTATTTTCGCAGCCTACGAAGCAGGCACGCGAGGCGATTTTTTGCGAGCGGATATCCGCAGCAGAGGTACAGCGCTCGCAACAAAGCCAGGTGGAGTGCAAAAACGAAATTTTCTATGGCGCGAAAAACCCGCTTAGGCGTTACATCTTGCGCCAGAAGCTTCAGATCCAGCGATATAGCGCTACGCATTTTGATTGTGATGATTTCATCGCTGCTAGGCTTAAAAAAATTGCCGCTGCGAATAAAGTGCTAGCGCTTTTGGCGCTACCAAAGATCGCGGCATATAAAATTTATAGGAAGTTTGCATGAAGATCGGGATTTTTACCCTGCCGCTAGTAAATAATTACGGCGGAATTTTACAAGCTTACGCGCTAAGCCGCGTGCTAGTGGGGCTAGGGCATGAGCCACGTCTCATAAACTTGCGCCTGCAAAGAAGTAAACTATCGATTACGTATATTAAATTTTTAGTGGTATGCACGCTTAAAAAGGAGCTTTGCGGCGCGAAATTTAATCCCTCTTACGAGCGCGATACTAGCGAGTTTGTATCGGAAAATATTCCTTCAACCGCGCCTGTTTGCACGCCTGCGGATTTAAAGGCGCTGTGCGAGAAAGAACGCTTTGAAGCGGTGATTTTAGGAAGTGATCAGGTTTTTCGTCCTAGCTATTTTGCGGATTTTGCAGATTGCTTTAGCCTTGGATTTTTGCCGGCTAACTGCACGCGGATCGCCTATGCTGCAAGCTTTGGCGGAGATAGGCTCTGTGGGCTTAAAAATCCCGCGGATTTAAAAGCTCACGTTGCAAATTTAGCTAAATTTAAAGCTATTTCGGTGCGCGAGCGTGATGGTGTAAAGCTTGCACGCGAATGCTTTGGCGTAGATGCGAGCTGGGTGCTAGATCCTACACTTTTGGCTAACAAAGAGATTTACGATAAATTTTTAAGCCATGCGCCAAAGCGCAAGGGCTTTGCCTATATCCTAGATCCATCGCCTCGCTCAGAAGCGGCGATGGAGCTATTAAAGAAACAAAGCGGCCTAGAGATAGATGAGGTGAATGACCGCGGCAACCGCATCGGCATAAAAGCGTGGCTAAGCGCTATTGCGGGCGCGGAGTTTGTGCTAACCGACTCATTTCACGGCTGCGTATTTTCTATAATCTTTAATAAGCCGTTTTTTGTGCTCGTTAACGCTAGTCGCGGCGCGTCGCGCTTTAGCTCGCTTTTGGGCTCGTTCGGGCTTGAAGATAGAGCTTTGCAAGATCCCAAAGACGCGCGCTTGGACGCTACTATCGATTGGGATGGCGTAAATGAGGCGTTGCGCCGTAAAAGAGAGGACTCGATGAAATTTTTAAAAACAAGTTTAGGCTCATAAAATGAAAATAGCTATGGTAATTTCTGCTTTAGGCAAGGGCGGTGCCGAGCGCGTGCTAAGCGTGCTGGCAAATTTTTTCTGCCGTGAGAATGAAGTCTGTGTGATAAAATTTGACGCAGACGAGCCGTTTTACGCGCTAGATCTTAAGATCGAGCTTATTAGCTTGGATTTAGGAGTAGGCGATTTAGGAGTATTTGGCAATATAAAAAAGCGCTACGATAAAATTTTAGCCTTGCATAGGCTTCTAAAAAGTCGTAAATTTGACGTAGTAATCTCGTTTTTAGATAATACCAATGTCCTTACGCTTATCGCAAATCTTGGAGTTGGGCAGAAAATCATCGTCTCCGAGCACACCAATCATCGTTTTTTAAAAAGTCCGATCTGGCGAGCTCTCAAGCGGATCTTTTATCCGAGGGCTGCAGGTCTTAGTGTGCTTAGTAAATTCGATCTGGATCATTACACATATGTGCAAAATCGCGCGATCATGCCTAATCCAATGTTTGAGATTAGCCATGCTAAAGAGGCCCGCCCGCCTAAAGAAAATATCATCCTAGCAGCCGGCCGGCTCAATGTCTATAAGGGCTTTGATGTCCTTCTTAAGGCGCTTGCGCTTATAGATTTCAATCTTTTAAAAGAGTGGAAGGTGGTGATCGCAGGCGACGGAGAGGAGCGAAAGAGCCTTGAAAGCCTAGCTGCGAAGCTGCGCTTAAATGTGCAGTTCATCGGCTTTGTGCGCGATATCGAAAGCTTATATGAACGCGCTAAAATCGTAGTCGTAACCTCCAAGATGGAGGGCTTTTGCAATATTTTGATGGAGAGTATATTTTTCGGCACCGCTAGAATTTCTACAGATTGCATCGCAGGTCCTAGCGAGCTTATAAACGACGGCGTGGATGGGTTTTTGTGTCCGGTGGGAGATAGCGCGAGTATCGCTAAAAAGCTTGAAATTCTAATGAGTGACGAAAAGCTGCGCGAGCGGCTCGTGCAAAACGCCTCCAAGCGCGAGGAGAGCTTTAAAATTGAAACGATCGGACGACGCTGGCTGGATTTTATAGCCGCTACGATACACAGGGAGGAATAATGAGCGAAAATCCCCTAATCTCGGTCATCATCCCCGTTTATAATGTCAAAGAATTTCTGCACGCTTGCATGGAGCGCATCATGGCGCAGACTTATGCGAATTTAGAAATTTTGCTCGTAGATGATGGCTCAAATGACGGCAGCGAGGCGATTTGCGACGAATACGCCACGCGTGATCCCCGTGTGTGCGTGCTGCATAGACTAAACGGCGGACAGGCTAGCGCGCGAAACGCCGCTTTAGATGTCGCTCGCGGGGAGTTTATCAGTTTCGTAGACAGCGATGATTTAATAAGCCTTGATTTGATTGAGACTCTTTTTCATCTTACGCAGAAATTTTGCACCAAAATCGCTATGTGCGGCTACACAGCATTTAGCGACGAGAGCGAAATAAATAATTTCAAGGCGGCTTTAAATTCTAAAGAAAATCAAAATTCTAAAGAGATTAGTAATCCAGGAGGAGCTGCAAATTCGAATGCCAACGCAGGCGAATACAAAATATCGCCGCAAGAGCTTTTTAGACGCAGCTGCACGCAGGATCCGTATTTTAGCACCGCGGTTTGGCGCGCGCTGTTTGCTCGCGAAATTTTCACTGCTTTGCGCTTTCCTACGGGGCAGATCTATGAGGATGTGGCGATATTTTTTGATATTTTTAACGCTTCTATTACGGCGTGCACGGATGAAATTTTATATTTTTACCGCGTAAGGGCGGGCTCGACCGTAAACTCATTCGCGCGCAGGCATCTTGCGGTCATCGCTGCGGTGCGCCGCTATACTGAGGCGATCGCTGCGAATTATCCAAGCTTGGCGCGTGAGGCTAATTTTACTCGCTGCGAGTCCGCGCTGAATACGGCGTTTTTAATTATCAAATCGAGCTTTGATCTTGCAGGCTTGGATGGAGATGCAACTTCTCCTTCCGAGGCTAATACGTGCGGTTTGACAAACGAGGCAGATTTGCATGACGCTGGTAGTTTATCTTGCGCATGCGGTAAAAATTCCGCATTTAAAAATTCCGCCAAGCAAAATTATATGCAAAATTCCGAGCAAAATTCCGCGTCGCAAAGAAAGATCGCAGATCCCCGCTCTCCTTTAAGCGCTGCAGAAGCTGCGGATCAGATCCGCTCACTGCACGCTTTGGTGCGCGAGCAGCTGGATTTTGGATTTTTCGCAGCGCATGCAAGCCGCACGCAGACGCTGATGATGGTCTTGTTTTACGCTAGCCCCGCGCTTTTGCGGCTATTTTATAAAATTTATCGGAAGCTAAAATGAAAATTTTATTCGTCATCGCAGCTCTTAGAAACGGCGGCGCCGAGCGCGTGCTTCAGGTTTTGGCGAACCATTTTGCGCGCGCAAACGACGTTACGATCGCGATTTTGGAAAACGACGAGGGCAGGTATAAATTTAGCGAAAAGATAAAATTTTTGCATCTAGATGTTTATAAAAACGGCGGCAGGTTCGATAAATACAGAATTTTGCGCGAGTGTTTCAAGCGCGAGCGCCCAAGCGTCATCATCAGCTTTATGGACTGGACGAACGTAGCGTGCGTGATCGCAAATTTCGGACTTAAAATTCCACTCATCGCGACCGAACACAACGCGCACGATTATCTGCCAAGCGGGTTTTTTAGCCGCGTGCGCGATCTGTGCTATAAAAAAGCAGACGCGCTTACGGTGCTTACGCGTTCGGACTTTGAGTACTATTCGCGATTTGTCAAAAACTGCTTCGTCGTGCATAACCCCTTTTTCGGCGAGATTTGCGATACCAATGGCGCTAAGCGAAATGTGATCTTAAGCGTCGGCAGGCTCGAGCCCGTCAAGGGGTATGAAATTTACTTTGATGCGCTAAGCAGGATCGATAAAAGCCTGCTTGAGAAGTGGGAAATTTTAATCGCGGGCGACGGCTCGCTACGCGAAAGCTTGCGCGAGCTCGTGGCGCGGCTCGGGCTTGAAGTGCGATTTTTAGGGCACAAGCAGGACGTGAGCGAGCTGTATAAAGAAGCTAAAATTTTTGTGCTAAGCTCGCTTAATGAAGGGCTTTCAAATGTGCTGATTGAGTCCGCATTTTATGGCTGCGCACGGCTTAGCAGCGATACGGCAGGCGCAAAAGAGCTAATAAAGGACGGTTTTAGCGGCATTTTGTTTAAATGCGGCGATGCGAATGGGCTTGCGAGAAAGCTTGAAAATTTAATGCGTGATGAGGCGCTGCGAGATGCTCTCGTGCAAAATGCAAATGAAAATTTAGACGATTTTTCGCAGGAGCGCATAGTCGAGCTTTGGCAGGGCTTGATAGATCGATTCGCACGCAAATAGTAGCCGCTTATCGATGCCCTAGCAGCGCGCAGGGATTAAATTTAAACTTCGGTGTGCTAAGATAGGCTCTTGCGCCCAAGCGTAGCAGCGCGTTTAAATTTACAAAGCGCATCGCGCGATGAAATTTAGCCGCTTAGAACAGCGCAAAATACGCTAAATTTAAACGGAGTGTGCGGCGTATGCTCGCATAAAAAGGCGTGAGTAAAGCTTAAATTTAGGGCGCGGCAGCGATATTTAAAAGGTAAAGGGATGAAGAAATTAAGCGTTTTTATATATTCGATGGCAGGAGGCGGCGCCGAACGCGTCGTAAGCAACCTCTTAGGCGAGCTTACGGCACGCTACGAAGTGCATCTGGTGCTGATGAACGAGAGGATTTTTTATGAAATTCCAAGCGACGTGCAGATCCACTTCATCGAAAAATCAGCCCCTTTTGAAAATGGACTGTTGAAGCTCGCAAAGCTGCCGTTTTTGGCGCTGCGATACAAAAAGCTATGCGAGAGGCTGGGCATCAATATCCACTTTGTTTGGATGAACCGCCCGTGTTACGTGGCGGCGCTGGCGCGAGTTTACGGATTGGGCGGAACGATGATTTTTAACGAATGCTCGACGCCGTCGGTGCTGTATAAAGAGCCGAGCTTCAAATCTAAAATTTCAAAGCTTCTGCTGCGTAAGCTCTATCCGAAGGCCGATTTTATCTTTCCGAACTCGCTTGGAAATCTGCGCGATCTGGCGGATAATTTCGGGATTGATGAGCGCAAGATGAGCGTGCTGTATAACGCGATCGATCTAGATGAGATCGGCCGCAAAGCTAGCGAGCCTATCGCGCAGCAGCGGCCGTTTTTTCTAAGCGTCGGCAGGCTCGATGCGGGCAAAAACCACGCGCTTTTAATCCGCGCGTATGCGAATTTAAAAAATAACGACAAAGACCTGCTGATCTTGGGCGACGGCGTGCTGCGAGCCGAGCTTGAGGCCCTGATAGAGGAGCTGGGCTTAGGCGGTCGCGTGAAGCTTTTGGGCTTTGACGCAAACCCGTATAAATATATGGCTAGATGCTATGCGTTTGTCTTCGTAAGCCTTTTTGAGGGGTTTTCAAACGCGCTTATCGAAGCTCTTGCGTGCGGCAAGCTCGTGATTTCAAGCGATCATCAAAGCGGCGCGCGCGAGCTTATGGGGCAGAGCGAATGGGGCGTGCTGGTGGGCGTGAACGATCTAGAAAGCACTCAAGCGGCGATGCAAAAAGCGCTGGATGATGAAAATTATGTAAAATTTTATGAGAAAAAGGCTAAAATTAGAGCCTCGTTTTTCGATAAAAAACGGATAGCAAGCGAGCTGATCGCAAAAATAGAACAAATCGACGAAGGAAAATAGGCGTGGGTGAAGAAAAAAAGGCTTTTAGCGTCAGAGAGATCGACGAAGGATCGGACGATCAAAAAGGCGCGCAATCAATGGGTGCCGACAAAGCTGCCTTAAGCGAAAATTTTGCTAGTGAGGGAAATTTTGACGCAGAGTATTCCGCAAGCGGCGGAGAGAATTTTAACGGCGAAAATGCCGAGCTTAAGGGTAGCGAGGATACCGCGCCTCAGAGCGATAAAAATTCCGCGCTTGATGCAAAAAATTCTGCGAGCAAAAATTCCGCGCACGCCGGCGTTAAAAATTTAAGCGACGATCAAGCGCGCGCTGTTTCTGCAAAAATGCGAGCACAAAAAAAATCCAAAAAGGCTAAAAAATCAAGCGGACGAAATTCTACCTCGGTAAATTCTGAAAATTCCACAGGCGCAAATTCTACAAATAAAAATTCCGCTGGCGTTGCGAACTCTACAAATAAAAATTCCGCAAAAGCCGCTAATTTGGCTAAATTTAAAAACGCGAATTCTGCAAATTCTTTAAATTCTACAAACAGCATAAATTCTGATAATTCTAAAAGCTTTACAGCAGAAAATTCCCAAAATTCTAAAAATCAGGCAGCTGGCGCGCTTCCTGCCAGGCGTAGAATTTTCGGCTTTATAAAAAATTATGAGTTCTCCAAGCATATTTTGCTGATGATTTTGCTCGCGTTTGCCTTTAGTGTGGCGTTTCGTATGTGGTGGGTGTATTGGGCGAGCGGATTTCCGAACTACTTTTTTTGGGACGGCGAGCTGATGATAAACACGAACGACGGCTACGCCTTTGCAGAGGGCGCGCGCG
>NZ_CALKTS010000326.1 GCF_937997595.1 uncultured Campylobacter sp.
GCCATCGTGTTTGGGATGTCGTAGAGCTTTAGATCGAGGAAAATTTTAAAATTTCCGAGCTTTTTTAGCTCCCCCACAAAGTTCGCTCCGTCGCGCAAATAGGCTCGCAAGCCCACTTTTAGCCAAATTTTATCGGCCAAACCCGCAAGCTCGCTCGCCAGCTGCAAACACTGCTGCTTCGAGCTCATATCAAGCGCGACGCAGAGCTTCACCGCTTATCCTTGCCGCGTACCGCGCCTTTGTTGCCCGCAGGTCTTTTTGAGATGGTGCCTCTGCCGCCGGCAGATTTTTTGCGCCCCGCGCTACTTTTCGGCGCAGTATTTTTACCCGCAGTGCCTTTCTTTGGTACCGCGTTTTTGCCGACTTTGAAATTTCTATCAGCGCCCTCTTTTTTCGGCGCGGCGTCTTTGCCTCGTTCGCCTGCCTTAAAATTTTTGCCTCGCTCGTCCGTTTTGAAATTTTTGCCCGTTTTCTCCGTCCTGAATTTATCTCCGGCCTTGAAATTTCTCTCCGTTTTAAATTTTTTGCTCGCGGTAGATTCGGATTTTTTTGCGGATGCGCTGCGAGTTTTCATATTAGCGGGCTTTTTAGACGGTCTGCTTCTACTCGCCGTAGAATTTTTCGGCGTGCCGCTCTTCTTTGCTCTCGTAAAATTTTTCGTCTCGCCGTTCGCGCCTGCGGGGATGAAATTTTTTGCCGTATCGTCGCTGTCCGAAACAGCGGAGCTTCCCGCCGCAGCGGACTTAAAATTTTTGGCTGCCTCCGTGGTTGTCTCGAGATTTTCGCTTGTCGTCGCAGTCGGCTTGGAAATTTTATCCGCCGCGATGTTCACAGGGCTATCTTTTAGCGCATCCAGCACGCCGTTTATAAATTTAGACGAAATGCCAAGCTCCTTGGCGGAGTTGATCGCTTCGTTGATGACGATGCCCGCGTCTGTGTCCGTAAAGCGTAACTCATACGCCCCAAGCCGCAGTATCGCGCGCTCCAGAGCCGAAATTTCGGCGAGCTTGAATTCCTTTAAATTTTCGTCTATCAGCGCATCGACTGCGGCGAGATTTTCGCTAGCGCCGCGCAGAAGCGCGAGCGTCCAGTTGCGCTGCTCGTTGCGAATGCGCTTTTCTTCCAGATACTCGTCCGCAAAGTCCTCGCCGCCGCCGTTCATATCCCGGGAGTAAAGCAGCGAGATCGCAGCGAGCCTGGCTTGGTGTCTGGTAGCCATTTTAAGCCTTTATGTTGCGAAATAGACTTAGAAGCTCGATCGCGCCGCTCATCGCTTCAAAGCCCTTATTGCCGGCTTTTGCTCCTGCTCGCTCGATCGCTTGCTCGATATTATCGGTAGTCAGTACGCCGAAAGTCACGGGTGCGCCGTATTTTAGCATGGTGTTTGCGATACCCTTGCTTACCTCGGCGCTTACGTAGTCAAAATGCGGAGTAGAGCCGCGGATCACCGCGCCTAGGCAGACGACGGCGTCGTAGAGCTTGGAGCTTAGCGCCTTTTCAAGCGCGAGCGGGATCTCAAAAGCGCCCGGCACCAGCATCAGGCTTAAATTTTCCTCCTTGCCGCCGTGGCGCAAAAACGCATCGTGCGCCCCTTCGACTAGGCGATCGGTGATGATGTGGTTGAAGCGGGCGTTGATGATTAGGATCTTTTCGCTGCCCTTAAGAGCAAGCGAGCCTTCGATGATTTTCATGGTTTTCCTTTGCGTTAAATTTAGCGCTAAGCTTAGCTAAATTCGCCAAAATTCTAAATTAATTTCAGCATTGCGGCGCTTTAAATTATGAGAAATAACAGGCGCTTTGCGCGCAGAAATTTTCTCGCGGCGAACGAATATGCCTAAGATCACGGCACCGATTGTGCCGATACCCGATTATAAGCTTAGCGTGAGTATGAAAATATGCGAAGTAGGCTCACCTCCGAGCACTATTTTAGCGCGACGATCGTTTCAAGAAAGACGATAAAAGCATGCTGGTCTCGCGTATAGGACGTATGCGAGCGCCGCGCTATGTATTTAAAAGCAAGCATAAATATAAAAAAGTTCGCAATCACGCAGACGACGGTAAATAGCCGCTCTTGTGTACCGGCAGCGTGCTTAAGCCCGTATGCCCGGTCGTACACAAAAAGCGCTCCGATGAGGTAAAAGAAAGCTTTGGCGTTATTAAATCGCTTAAATTTTAAATTTAAAGCGCGATTGCGATGGCTTAGATTGAAATTCGTCTTAAAATTAATCCTAAATAATAAATTTTATTATTCGTTTAGAAATTTTAGGCTATAATCGCTTCAAAATTCATTTCAAGGAGAGAAAGATGTTTAAACTTAGAGAGTTGCCGTTCGATGCGGCGCACAACGCGGTCGTAAGCAAGCAAACCTGTGATTATCACCACGGCAAGCACCACGCGACCTATGTGGCAAATTTAAATAAACTTACCGAATCAGGCGAGTTTGCGGGCAAGGGGCTTTACGAGATCGTAACGGCCGCTAGCGGCGGGCTTTTCAACAACGCAGCGCAGGTTTACAATCACGATTTTTACTGGGATTGCATTGCAAAACCTAGTGAGCCGTCTGCGGAGCTAAAATCGGCGCTGGCGGAAAATTTTACGGATTTTAAAAGCGAGTTTTTGGCTGCTGCTACGGCGCATTTCGGCTCGGGCTGGGTGTGGCTCGCTTACGATCCGAAATCGGGCAAGCTTTGTATTAAAGCGACTCAAAACGCCGCTACGCCGGTGACCGAAGGGCTCGTGCCGCTTCTAGTCGTGGACGTTTGGGAGCACGCGTATTACATCGATGAGCACAACGCGCGCCCGAAATATCTGGAGAAATTCTACGCAGGCATCAACTGGGAGTTCGTCTCAAGCGCCTACGAATGGGCTAAAAAAGAGGGTCTCGGCTCGGTGAAATTCTACATCGACGAGCTTCACGGCAGAGATTAAATTTTAAAATTTAAGCGGACGCGGCGATACAAAAATCTGGGTCCGTCGCGCTTCGCTTGCGTAAATTTTAAATTGCGCGGGCACGCACAAACGGAAGCGGTGCTACCCGCAGAGCTAAAATCCGTTTAAACGCATAATCCGAGTAGAGCGGATAGGGCTCGCGCAGTACACAAAGCTGAAATTCTCTTAAGCGCTCATAGGTTCGCTGTGGATTAGCTGCGGACACGGCGCGAATAGGGCAGTACTCACTATTCGTAGCACCGGAAATCGCTTAAACGTGCCGCATGTTCGCCATGGACGCAGATTTGCTGCAGAGGACGTGAACGCCGCCAGCAAATCGCTTAGACGCACCGCAAGGGACCCTAGACGATAATCGCCGCCGCGCTTGCTGCATGCCACCGATCGCTTAAAATTTTAATTCAAAGCTAGCGGCTAAATTTTAGGGCTTTTCTTGAGATTTAGTCGCAGCAATACCGCTTTTCAATCTATCTTTTAAATTTAAAATTTCATCAAAACCCGGGCGCCAAGTCCAATCAAAATTTAACCCAAAATCATCCACAGCCCGATCGCGCACATCAGCACAGCACAGAAAATTTCGAGGTATTTTAGATGGGTTTTCAGCAGATTTTTTAGCACCGATCCGCCCAGCGCGTAGATGCTAAGGCAGATACTTTCGCTGGCGCACAGCGTGGCGACGAGAGCAAATGTGTGCGCGCCGAAAATATTGTCCGCGTCCAAAAATGGCGGAAAGAGCGCGGTGAAAAATATCCACGCCTTGGGGTTTGAGACCGCGACTACGAGGCCTTGGAAGAAGATATTTTCGCTGCGCTTCTGTTTTTGCAGCTTGAAATTTCCGCGCGTCAAAAAGGTCGCGACGCCCAGATAGAAAATATACGCGCCGCCTAAAATTTTAATCGCGCTAAGCGCCGCAGGGTGCGCAAGCAGAATGCCCGCGACGCCGAATATGCACGCAAGCGCCACAGCTGCGACGCCTAGCACCTGCGCAAGTAGCGCGGGCAGCGCCCTAAGATAGCCGCGTGCGATGCCGAGATTTAGCGCGTAGGTCATGTTGATGCCCGGCATCAGCGATATCGGAAAGATCGTAAAGAAAAACAGAAGCATTGAAAACCCCTAAATTGCGGCTAAATTTTAAATTTTATCTCTCGCGATACGGCGCCGCTGCGATAGATTTTAAAATTCTAAAATTTAACGCGCTACGCTGAGGCGAATAAAATTTTAAAATTCCGCCGCGCCGCGGAACTGCACATTGCGAGCTGTCATCTAGAATTTTGCACATCGCTTTATTGCGCTTCATAATTGCGATATGCCGTGCGCCGCGCCGCACCCAAACTTTTCTTGGGGCGGGAAGGGGGCCCCGGTTGCGAGGTCGCTCCCCTTCCCGCCCCAAACCCCACCTAACCCCCGACGACGCTTTACAAGGGGCAGGCTACGCCTGCGCTGAATTTATATTATAACTGCGGTGCGGTGTCTCGCACCTAGTCGCAAGACCGCCGTGCCGCAAGTT
>NZ_CALKTS010000327.1 GCF_937997595.1 uncultured Campylobacter sp.
AATTTTGCGTGCTCGCATAGCCGTTTATCACGGCGATCTCGCCGCTAAATTTAACTTCGCGCTTAAGCCCCTCAAGATCGCTCGCGCCCGTTTCGTAAGCTTTGCCGTTTAATTTTATCTGCATTTTGATCCTAAATTTTATCTTTTTGCGCGCCCGAGTCTCGCCGCGCGAGCTTTGACCCTGCGCCTTTTTTGCGTCACGCAAAGCCGCAAATTTTAACGATTCTACGAGCTGTAGCACGCAATTGCTCGCTTCGCACCATGGCGATTTATACTTAAGACAAATTTGCGCGGTCTTGATGACCGAAGCTCAGCCCGCCGCCATGATTGAGCTCAATTAGCCAACGCACCCGCACTTGAGCTTAACGCAAGTGTGCTTTGTCTTGCGACTAGCGAAACGCTACGATCAATCGCGCGTAAACCCGAAGCAAGCCTAATCGATAAAATTTTGACGCCGTATCGTGTGCTTTATTTTGACCGGCCTTAAGCTTTTTAAATTTATCGCGCCGCCCAAATTTAATCGGCGCAAGCCGCTTTTTTACCGTGCGCCGCGCAACAGAGTCGCATTCCCGCTCCTTTTTACATCGCAGTATTGTAACGCGGCATATCGATAGATCTCCGAATCGATCCGTTAATTTTACGCACTGCGGCGTGCCGCCGAACGCGGAATTTTATGTTTAATATAAATAGATCACGCGGCACATACCGTGTTTACGAGCTAATTTAGCGCGCTCGCGGGTAAAATTTGCGCGTCGGGTGCCGTTCCCTAGCGCGACGAAATTAAATTTTAAAGCCCCACGCTCAAGCCTACGGCACCGATGCAGTTTAAAGCCCACATCCTACCGCCGCAGCTGGCGGCGCAAATTAACGTTTCGCAGCCGCAATAAAATTTAAACCCTATCGCCGCGGAGCGAATTTTAAAACTCCTGCGTTCGGCCGCCGCGGCCTAGCTCGCTTTCAAAAATTTAAAGCTCGCCACAGACGCCAGGCCACCGCGGCTTCCTCATAAATTTAAAAATCCCAAACGCCGCTTATGTCTCCGCGCCGCCCTATCGTTTAAAATTTTAACGACGCGCGTGCAAATTTTTAAGTCCCAGCCGCTGTGTCGCTAAGCCGATTAAAATTTAGCGGCCTTCGCGCGGATTTAAACCTCGGCTGCGTAATTTTTAACATAATTCAAAGTCCGATCTCAGCCGCCGCCTACGAACTCGACGATCTCATATTTTTTGCCGCTTGAGATCTG
>NZ_CALKTS010000328.1 GCF_937997595.1 uncultured Campylobacter sp.
CGCGATAGAGTTTGGAATTTTTTCCGAAATAGGATAAAATCAGCGCGAATTTTTTAAAATTTAAAGTTAGATTTTAATTAATTACTATATAATAAAAAATATAAACTAATAATTGCTAAAGGTTAAAATTTGATGTTTTTCGGCAAAATTTTAAAATTTTACGCGCACGGATTTGCTTCGATGAAGCTTGGCAAAACGCTATGGGCGGTGATTTTGATCAAGCTATTTATAATTTTTGTGCTACTTAAATTTTTCATTTTCGACGAAAACTTGGATTCTAAATTTAAAACCGATCAAGAAAAAATCGATTTCATCTATAAAAATTTGACTAAGGAGTAAGAATGCAAGAGCTTGCTAGCGTGGATTGGTCGAGGGCGCAGTTTGCGCTCACGGCGCTTTATCACTTTCTTTTCGTGCCCCTAACGCTGGGGCTTAGCTTTATCGTGGCGTTTATGGAGAGCCTGTATGTCGCGACAGGCAAACAGGAGTGGCTTAAGATCACTAAATTTTGGCTTCGCCTTTTCGGTATAAATTTCGCCATCGGCGTCGCGACGGGCATCATAATGGAGTTTGAGTTCGGCACCAACTGGGCGAATTATAGCTGGTTCGTGGGCGACATCTTCGGTGCGCCGCTTGCGATCGAGGGCTTGCTGGCGTTTTTCTTGGAGGCTACCTTTTTTGCCGTAATGTTCTTCGGTTGGGACCGCGTGAGTAAGAAATTTCATCTTCTCTCGACCTGGCTCGTGGCGATCGGATCAAATTTAAGCGCATATTGGATCCTAATCGCGAACGCCTGGATGCAAAACCCGGCAGGCACGAGCTTTAATCCCGATACGATGCGCAACGAGATGAGTAATTTTTTAGATATCGCGCTATCTCACTTCGGAGTGGCTAAATTTTTACATACCGTTGGCGGCGGCTACATTACCGCGGCGCTTTTCGTGCTTGGAATTTCGGCGTTTTATATGCTAAAAAACAAAGACTTCGCGCTTGCTAAAAAAAGCTTCATCGTAGCGGCAAGCTTCGGTATGCTAAGCTCGCTTTTCGTGCTATTTAGCGGCGACGAGAGCGCCTATCAGGTCGCGCAAAAGCAGCCGATGAAGCTTGCGGCGATGGAGGGTCTGTATAAAGGCGAAGTAAACGCGGGCATCGTCGCGGCGGGAGTTTTAAATCCTAGTAAACTTCCTGGAGACGATAAGGAGCCGTTTTTATTTGAGATCAAGGCGCCTTACGCGCTGGGGCTGATGGCTACGAGAGGGCTTGATAATTTCACTCCGGGCATCGATGATTTGGTATTTGGAAACGAAAAATTCGGCATCGAAGGCGCGGATAAAAAGATAGAAAAAGGCAAAATCGCCCTGCAAGCGCTAAAGGATTACAAGCTCGCCAAAGACGCGAATGACACCGCGGCGATGCAGCAAGCGCGCGAAATTTTATTTGGCAACCAAAATATGCAAAATTTAGGCTACGGCTACCTTGACGACGCGAAGCAGATCGTCCCTCCCGTGGCGCTTACCTTTTACAGCTTCCACGTGATGGTGGCTTTGGGAAGCTATTTTATCTTGCTATTTTTCGTGACGCTATTTTTGGCGATGCGAAAGAATCTCGCCGAATACAAGAAAATTCTATGGCTTTGCGTCTTTAGCATTCCTTTGGGATACGTAGCGTGTGAGGCGGGCTGGATCGTAGCCGAAGTAGGGCGCCAGCCGTGGGCGATACAAGATCTTATGCCGGTGGGCGTCGCAGCTACGAGCCTAGCGGGAACGAACATAATGATCTCGTTTGCGCTCTTTGCGGTTTTATTTACGGTTTTATTCATAGCCGAGATAAAGATCATGCTAAAACAGATAAAGATAGGATTTTAAGATGCACGAAATTTTTCAAATTTATTGGTGGTGCGTGGTTTCGCTTCTGGGCGGAATTTTGGTTTTTATGCTCTTCGTGCAGGGCGGTCAGACGCTGCTTTTTACGCTGGCGAAAAATGAGACCGAGAAGGATTTTATAATAAATTCCATCGGCAAGAAATGGGAGCTTACGTTTACTACACTCGTTATGTTCGGCGGGGCGTGCTTCGCGGCGTTTCCGCTATTTTATGCGACCAGCTTCGGCGGGGCGTATTGGGCGTGGATGGCTCTGCTTTTTTGCTTCATAATCCAAGCCGTCGCCTACGAATACAGAAAAAAGCCCGATAATTTCTTGGGCGCTAAAACTTATGAAGCCTTTCTTTTCATAAATGGCTCGCTGGGTACGATCCTGCTCGGTATCATCGTCTCGACGCTTTTTAGCGGCAGCGAGTTTGCGCTGGGCGATAATAATTTCGTGCAGTGGAAAAGCTCCGCTCGCGGGCTTGAGGCGCTAGCAAATCCGTTTAATTACATCTTGGGGCTTGCGCTATTTTTCTGCGCTAGGACGGGAGCGAGCTTATATTTGATGAATAATATCGCCGAGCCCGAAATGATCGCTAAGCTCAAAGCCTCGCTTAAATTTAACGCTAGCGCGTTTTTGGTATTTTTCATAGCGTTTTTGGCGTGGGTCTTGCTAAAACAGGGCTATACGGTAGGCGCGGGCGGCGTAGTAAGCCTTGAGAGCTTTAAGTATCTGCATAACTACCTAAGCCTGCCTGCGGCGCTAATCTTGCTGCTGCTGGGCGTCGTGCTGGTGCTGGTGGGGATATTCAAAGGCGCATTTACAAGCAGCGTGCGCGGAGTATTTTTCTACGGCGTAGGAGTCGTATGCGCGGTAACGAGCGTATTTTTGATCCTAGGGTTAAACAACACGGCGTTTTATCCGTCAAATTTCGACCTGCAAAGCTCGCTTTCGATAAGCAATGCAAGCTCGAGCCTCTATACGCTTAAGACGATGTTTTACGTGTCGTTTCTAGTTCCTTTCGTGCTGGGTTATATCAGCTACGTTTGGTGGTTGATGGACGCTAAAAAGCTCGATAAAGAGGGGCTTTCAAACGAGCATTATTAGGCGCGTCCGCCCTAGCGCGGCTTCCGCGCGCCGTGTGGCGGCGAGAAGCTGCTCGCATGCGCGGCACTGCGTGCTTTTGCGCTTGGTTAAATTTCATACCGTCGGCGCTTTTTACGCGCCGCATTATAAAAATTTTAAGGATTAAAAATGATCAAATCTTTAGTTTTCATCGCGATTTGGATGATCTTGCTCGTAGGAAGCTATAAATTTATAAAGCTAAACATTACTCATCACGAAAAAAGAGAGCAGTAAAAGCGTAGAAATTTTAAAAGCTTGCAACCCTGGAATTTCGCTTTAAATTTAAAAAGCGAAATTCCTGCGCAAGGTGCGGGCGAAATTTTATCTAGCCCTTGTAGTCGATATTTTTTTCAAACTCTTTAAGTCGCATATGGATTGAGCGAAGCTCCGTGATCGTCGTCCAGTTATT
>NZ_CALKTS010000329.1 GCF_937997595.1 uncultured Campylobacter sp.
CCTCGCCCATGCGCACAATACGAGCGCAAGGATATGGGCGAATACGCATCTCTTATCTTATCCGTCAAGCCTGGTATCACTGGGCTTTGGCAGGTGAGTGGGCGTAGCGACGTGGATTTTGCGACCAGGGCGGGCATGGATGCGTGGTATATGAAAAACTGGTCAATATGGAACGATATCGTGATAATCATAAAAACCTTTAAGGTGGTCCTTGTTCGCGAGGGCGCAATTTAAATTTTAAATTTGGAGAAGAAATATGCAACAGAATTATTGTGAAGATGATGAGATTGATTTGCTAGATTTGGCAAAAAAGATATGGAAATATAAAAAGCAAATTTGTATAGTAACTTGCGGATTTATTGCGGTTGGGCTTTTGTATATTATATTTGCTACTCCGTGGTATAAAGCAACGGCGGTGGTAGAAACCGCCTATTATAATAATGAAACTGGTATGCCACAGTATATAACCGAAAGATCCGTTCGGATGCATGAGCTTAGAGTAAAATATATTGATGGACTAAAGGACATTAAGGATAAGAACGTAACGGTTGATAGTATCGTCGCCGATAAAGATAGCGCCAATATATTTATTATAACGGCGTTTGCCAAATCAAACGAATTACTAAAAAAACATATAGATGAGATGGTGGCAGATTTGAGCAAAGAAGATGCTATAGTTTTAGATGAATATAAAAAGGCTATACGCGAACAATTGGTAAGTATTGATTCGCAGATAAGTTATTTAAAAAATAATAAAATTCGTAATTTAAAAGAACGCATAGAATATTTAAAAGGTGTTCAGATAGCCAAAATAGACGATCAAATAGATATGCTGAACAAGAGAGAAAAGCTTAGCGATGCTGGCGAATTAAAACTGATGGAGTTAATGAATATAAAAGATAAAATTTTAAACGACAATATACCTAAAATAAGTGACGAAATTAGTGCTATAACTCTAGTACAAATTCCTGATTTAATGAAGAAAAAGAGCATTATAGAAAGTAGGCTTTCTGATTTTAATTTTAAAACTTCTCATATAATTTCTAATATAGTTTTATCTGATCGCCCAGCAAAGCCTAAAAAACTAATCATTTTAGCAATATCTGCAATAATAGGACTTATGCTTTCTACCTTTGTAGTATTGGTTTATGATAAATTTAAAACCTGCAATTCCGAAAATAGATAAATTTTAAATAATTTATTTCTATATTGGGGTGTTACGGCTGAATGTAAAGACTTCTTTAATAAAACTCCCTACTGCGGCGCTTTATATGGAATATTATGTTGCGCAAACTCTAGTAAAATAGTATTGACGTTAAATTAGCAATACTATTTTACTAAAGAGTAAGAATGACATTTAGCTATTACAGTATCAAAGCTAGAATTGTTTTTTGCTTTTTAGCTATGACTATTAAATTTTATCTATGCATCGAATCCTATCGCTCGGATACATTATCGAAAAAGTCATTTATTACTATCGAGTAGCCCCAATTTGCATTTACAAAAGCATCGTGATTATAAATTTAGTGTATTAATTAAAAAGCACCGATTAGAATTCTATGATTTTAAAGGATTATTGGTGTCCCGTGTAGTATCTATGCAACTTTTAAAAACGCCCCATAATACGCGATTACAGAATATCGCTCTATAGTCTTTAAAGACTATATAACAAAATTTGCTATCTCTTAAGGAGACTTTAAATAATAAGCAAAAATGGGTTAAAACCTATAGACCTTAAGAAATTTAGCTTAAGCTTTGTAGCAGCTTAAGGCTTAAACCCTTAAGTAGGCTAATTAAACACAATTTTTACTTAGTGCTTTAAACGCTTATCCATAAAACATATTCTTATTGGTATAAATAATACAATAGATAAAGCTTAAGACACTATTTTTGTCCTTATGCGTCGGAGATTATATTAGAAAGATCTTAAAAGCTACTTAGTCGAAATTTATTGATACTCTTTTTGAGCTTTCCCTCTTAGCTGAAAAGTCCCTAAAAGCCCTTAAGCTTCTTTAAAATCATAACGGGCAGGGAAACTTGATAGAGTGGACTAGCTCGATAGTCTTCTAAAATTCTTTAAAAGTATGGGCAAGCGATGCAATTTCCTACACATTGCCAAGATTTCTAAAATACAGAGGGTATGATTCAAAATTTAAGTAGATAGGTAAAATGTAGCGAAATGAAGGGAGACAAATCAAGCGCGGCAAGAGTAGCTAGAATAATAAAGAACACTAAAGTGTTTATTCACATACTAACAAACACCAAAACAGTTACCTAGCAAATATGAAATAAACAAATAATATAGGAATGTCAAAGAGCAATGAAAAGACCAAATAATGAATAAAAGGATAAAGTAGATATTCTAAAAGCTTTTTGCACTCATAGTACTAAAAGCAAGCATCAAAGCTTAAGAGCTACAACAATGAAAATATTAAAGCACCTAAAAGTGTTATTTTGAGACAGAAGCTTAGGTACTCCACTTGAAGCAGCCGTAGCTTTTTAAGTAGCAACTCAATACATTGGGCACACAAAGTAGTAATAAGGCTCAATGATGATAAAAGTATTAATAAAGGTAAGTAAATCGGGAATAGTAGACATAAGTATAACAAGCAAATCAAGTATAGTAAGCATAATAGAAAGTAAATCAAGCATAATAAAGAAACGGAGGATATCTACACGATCCGCTTGATCGCAAATATATCTGAAAGCAGCAAAAATATTAAAAGAATAAGTAAATCAAGCGAATTGAGCCTGGCATGAATAATAAAGGAGTGCAAGAATGTGCTCTACTATTCAAATCAGACTAAACGCCGGGCAAAACGCTCAATACCCATATATCCGCATACACCAAGATATTCAATAATTGTAAAAAAGCTAAGAAGCTGGATAAACCATACACGGCAAAGAGCCTATGAATATAATATAAATCGAAATTTAAACAAAGCTGCATAAATTTAAACAAGAAGCATATAAGCAAATTTTATGAAAATCCATATAAAATAACTGAGATATGCTCAAAAATCATCGCATTACGAATACTGGTGCAATACCTCAATGACGATATGGGCAAAATACTACCGCTGGCAGTCACTGCATTATACATATCAGCATAGCTATAACCAAGAACCAGACTGAGATTAAAAGATGCCGTACTAAATATCAAAGTACTCTAAACTGGACTAAGATTAAAAACATTATAAGGTGCTATAAATTCTAATAAGCAACAAATAAACGACGATGCTTTAACGACGGCAATACTCAAATATACAAACTAGCCCCAAACGATTAAACATTACTCAATAACATTACCAAATAACGCAACCCGTTAAAAGTTATACGGGAATTTGAAGTAAAATTTATTAAGATTAAGATGCAAGCGGCGAAATCTTGCTCATCAACACATCAAAAAGCTATACCAAATTTAAAGCCTACTCCAAAAAAGCAGAGGAAGCTTTTCAAGGATAAGGACAAGAATATAAAACGCTCCACGCCATATAGTATTAAAGCACATCATAGTATTAAAACATCTCATAATATTAAAAGAAGTCATAGAGAGCATTGCAATCACAAAGAGATAATATCTTTTAGGCTTATAGCTTTTATATTTATGTTATGATTAAAAATACATAGATGTATTTTCAAATTTACGTGTAGCTGTAATATACAAAAAATACCGCCCAAAAAAAGAGAACTCCTATAAAGCTCTAAAACGTCTCAAAAGAGTTAAATAGGGTAAAACACGACGGAAAGACACACTATAAATATCCGTCAAGAGCCTATCGCCTCTTGACGGATAATCCCATTCTATCGGTATTTATAGCTTGCAGCGGCACGTTTCATAGCGTAAAATGAGACGAGTGGGAAGGCAAGCGGGACGACTTTTTACTTATCGTATTATCCTTGTTAGCTCCATTGGATTCACTTGTCCATTATGCTTTCTACCACTTTCCTTTTGCGCTCCTCGCTAAAATACTTTCTTTAAATTCTTTAAATGTTCTAGGGAGTTTATATATTCCTTTGCCACTTTATAGGTAGGATATACTTTGAAGCGCTTGCCTTAGTCTTTCAATATTTAAGGCGGAACTTAAAATTTAATCATCCGTTTTATAAAATTTTAATCCCCTTTCGTATAAAATGCATTAAAATTCCATTTATAAAGAGCCTAATTTGGATAAATTTAAACTTCATTCGGATAAATTTAAAATAGCTTTCACCGTTTTTGCTTTGATTTTGGGCGCGGGCACGTTAAACGCAGCGGATAAATTTGACTCCGCCGCACCGAAACCTATCCCAGATAGAGCAAACATACAAAGATCCGCCCCCGATAAAACGAGCGTGCAAAAACCTACCTCTAATAAAGCATCAGTTCAAAATCAAACGGACATACCGAAATCCCCCCTCGATAAAACGTCCGCACAACAATCCTCTCAAAACCAATCAGCGATGCAAAAATCCACGTCCAATAAAATATCGGCACAAAAATCCACTCAAACTCAAAAATCCCTACAAAAGCTAACATCCGATAAACAAAGTGAGCCCAATAAACAAACCCCGCCAAACGCTCAAAGCGCCTTAGAAAAATATCTCTCCACTCCCGAGGCAAGCTCGAAGCAAGATAGCTCGCAAGACGCTTCTAAAGGTTCAAGTTCCAAAGCTAAAGCCGAAGCCAAAGCCCCTGCTAAAATTTACAGACTAGATAGATCAAAAATACGGGATATAAATCAAAAAAGATTGGACGGGGAGCTTGATTCAAATTTTAAAACGGGCCTAAATTCCTTCTCCTTCGACGCCTTGTTAGAGCATACTTTAGCTAATTCTCCGAGTTTAAATTTAACCAGGCTCGATGTGCAAAGCGCTCGCAACGAGCTAGAGTATCAAAAGGCCTCACGCTATCCCGAGCTAGGCATCAATGCCAATAGCGAATACGCCAAACGCTACGGCGCCCGCTACAACTCCGTGCAGATCGGCGACGATAGCCTAGTCTCGCAAAGCGGCTATGGCAACTCCGTCTCGCTTGTGCTGCGCCAAGATATATTTAAATTCGGCGCGGATGAGTTAGCCATAGAAGCTGCCGAAGAGAATATCAAACAAGCCGATCTTAAAAGATGCTCTGCCTATATGGATAGTTCCATTAAGCTTTTGGAGCTTTACGACGAGGCGCTCGGATATAAAAACAGAATAGAAATTTATGAGCGGCTAAAAGATGCCTACGAGATGCTTTATATCTATGAAAAGAGACTATCGGGCGCAGGAGAGCTAAGCAAAACAGCTCTAGGAGATCAAGCCATAGCATTAGCCGATACGAGCTATGAACTGTCTCAACTACAGCTTAATGCCAATAACACCTTAAATAAAATTTACTCGCTTTCTGGAGTTAAAATTCCAAACGTGTTTTATCTTTCGGATCTAGGCGGAGCTAATAGTATCAACTCAGACTTCGTGCCCTTTGAAGATAGCGTAATCGCTAAAGGATTTGATCATGAATTAGCCGCAAATGAGCTGAGTATGAAATCCGGGGAGAGGCTTTATTATCCTACCGTTTCGCTCTACGGCAGATACGATCTGTACGGCAGCGATAGAGACGACTTTAGCCGCGCCGGAAAGGATGTCAAAAGACATGGATATAGAGCGGGGCTTACGGTGCATATGAGCCTGTTTGACGGAGGCAAGCGCGCCGCACAGATTAAAGAAAAAGAGATCAATAAAGAGAGGATTTTATCTAAAAAAGAAGAAGCTAAATTAGAATACGAAAAGCAGATCGCAGATCTTAAACTATTTCTATCCAAAAAGGACGAATACGATAAAATACTATCCAATTCCTCTAAAATTTCAAAAGATATCCTAACTATGCAAAAGAGATTAAATGCCGGTAACGAAAGCTCAAAGATAGATGTTTTAAACTCCCTAATAGCTTCTTTAAAAAAGGAGTTAGCCCTTAAAGATCATGCACAAAAAGTGAGCTTTAATATCAAAAAAGCGGAACTAATGTCTAGATACGGAAGGTGCGAGTAGGCGCTTGGTAGCCAAGTGACGGTTTCGCGGCTAGCCCAATAGATAGTTTAAGCGGCTATGGCGTTTTAATATAGCGTCTTGCATTTGATTTTAGACATTGCGTCGCACGGTTTTAATAATCGTATTTCTCGGTTTGTATTCGGCTTTAGGCTCCATGTCTTGCTCTACTATATTTAATGTCTTGCCGCAATATACAAAAGTAAAATTTTTAAAAAGCATCGACGGCAAGCCGGTGGAATTTACCCCTACCGAGCTTTTCACGCCGAAAGAAAAGGCTCAGCTGCCCCTCG
>NZ_CALKTS010000330.1 GCF_937997595.1 uncultured Campylobacter sp.
GATTTCAAAGATTGACTAAAGATATTTGTTTTTAACAGTTAAAATTTTAAAAAACACGTTCGCTAAAAGGCTAAAACTACTAGGACTTAAGACTTAAGGAAGCAGGTTCGGCTCGGTGCGAAACAGAATTGTAATTATACAAGAACGATGCTTAAAGGGGGCTGAATAGAAAAGATTTTAAACTAAATAAATTTTATGTTCGGCACGTGCTATAACTTCGCCGATGATAGCGCTACTAGCGTAGCCTGCGTTTTTTAAATTTGAAAGCGCTCGCGCCGCGTCCTTTTCCGCTACGGCAAGCAGAAGTCCGCCGCTGGTTTGTGCGTCGCAAAGCGTTATGTCCGGCTCGGAATCGACGCCCGGTGCGATAAATTTCAAATTTTTATAGCTTCCAGCAGGGATCAGTCCCTCATCAAGGCATTTGAGAGCGCTTTTTAGAAGCGGAATTTTGCTAGAATAAATTTTAAAACTCACGCTCTCGTTTATCATCTCAAGCGCGTGTCCAAGCAGTCCAAAGCCCGTCACGTCGGTTGCAGCATGTATTTTTAAACCTGCTAGCGCACCCACGGCATAAAAATTTAGCAAAATCATGCTTTCTATCGCGTCACGAAATTCTTCAAATTTAAGAAATTTCGCCTTAATAGCCGTAGCGATGATGCCCGTACCGAGAGGTTTTGTTAGGATCAGCAGGTCGCCTTCGCGCGCAGTATTATTGCTCCAAAATTTACGCGGATTCACGCGCCCTGTGACGCTAAGCCCGTAATAAATTTCAGGGGTAGAGATGGTGTGACCGCCTACCAAGACCCCTCCGCACTCTTTGATCTTATCTTTGCCGCCGCGCAGAATTTCGCGCAGAATTTCGTTTGAGAAATGACAATCGTCAAAACCCACGATGTTTAGGGCGTTTATCACTTCACCGCCCATTGCAAATACGTCGCTTAGGGAGTTTGCTGCTGCGATCTGTCCGAAAATAAACGGATCATCCACCAAAGGGGTGATGAAATCGAGCGTTTGCACTAGCGCAAGATCGTCATTTATGCGAAATACGCTCGCATCTTCGTTGCTGCAGGTGGACGAAAGCAGGCTTGCATTGGGCTCGATTAAATTTCCAAGATTTTCGGTTAGACCCGCCGGGTCAAGCTTGGCGGCTCAACCGGCGGCTGCAATAAATTTCGTGAGGTTAAAATCTCTGTAGATCATAGCTTGATTACTTCGTATTTCGATAGGACGTCCATGATTTCGTATGCGTTTGAAATCTCGCCGATCGCGAGCTTATCGACCAGTTTGTAACCCTCTAGGCAGCTTCCGCAGCTTAAAATTTCAGCTCCCGCTTCATTTAGCTTTTTGATCGCCTCGAAGCATTCGTGGCCGCGGTTGGTGGTTATGTGCACAGCGTTGTTTACACAGATGACCTTCACTGGCTTTTCGTCCAAATTTAGCGCCGCGCCTAAAAATTTAGCAAGCAAGCTCTTTCCGATCGGGCCGCTTCCGCACTGCTCCTCGCTTAGGAATATCACCTTGCCTCTTTTTGGCGCCGTGACGTCACAATAAATATCGTCGATATTTGCATCTTTCAGCTCGTCCGTTTTTACGGTTTTTATAAGCGTGTCGGCGCCCGCTTGTGAAATTTGCGCCTCAAAGCCGTTTTTAGTCAAAAAGCGTTTTATGTTTTCACGAGGCGCTACGTCGTTTACTAAAATTTCTAAACTCTCTCCGATTTTTAGCTCGCCGAGGGCTTTTTTGGTGCGCAAAAGCGGCTCCGGGCAATTTAAATTGCGACAATCTAGTTGCATGTGAAATCCTTAAAATAAAAATTCTTTGAACCTCAAAGCTAATGCGAGCCGCACGCAAGCAGGCCCGCATAAAATTTACCCAAGTTATAAGCGCGGGTACTTCGCTTCAAATTGCGATTTAGCGATCTGCCCTTTATCGAGCAGCTCGCGATACCAGTAGTGGTGAAGTACGTAAACTTCCTCCTCCGGCTTGTGTCCGTCGATCATCGAGTGGATGGCACCGCTGATCGCAAAGACCGCCATGTAGATATGTACGAGCAAAAACACCGCGCAGACCGCGCCCAAAAAATTATGAATAATCGCGCTTGCTCTTAAAATTTCGATCTGACTCATACCTAGCGCACTTCTCATCGCAGGGATATCGTAGTCTAAGAAAAACATCGACGCGCCCGTCGCTATCATCACTATACCGCCTAAAGTCGCGACCCAAAACCACGCCTTTTGGCCTGCGTTAAATTTACCCGCAGGGATTGCGCGCTTCTTTTTGCTTAGATAGCCGCCCACGATCATCATCCATCTGATATCGTAAGTTCGCGGTAGCATACGCCAAAACCATGTCACTAGCATAGGCACAACGGCAATCGCAAACGCTATCGTAGCCAGTCCGTGAGCATTTTTACAAAACCTCACGAAAGCGCCGCCGCCGAATTCTTCGCCAAACATCATAATCAAGCCTGTCGGAACCAAGATCGCCCATGCCACGGCCGCTACGAGATGATATAGTCGCTCAAATTTATTAAATGCGTAGATCGGCTTGCCCGCGTGATGATCGAAGTGCTTCGGCCCTATGATCGCGTAGTGCCCAATAAAAGCTATGATTACGCCCAAAACCGCACCAAGAGCCAACCAAGCAAAAAAGCCCGAGCTTTGCAGATGTCCTTGAAATTGCAGAAAAATCGGGCCGAAGCCGTTGCCGTAGCTATCGATGTTTTCAAGCCTTGCATTGCCCCAAACATCGCTATTTCCCTGCACGATATCAGCATATTTTTTCTCTTCGGCCTGCGCATAAATACAGGCGAAAAGCGCGAGAAACAATCTTTTCATGGATTTCCTTAGATATAAAATTCAAGCCGATTATATCATTTTTTGCAAAAAATTTTCTTACAAAGCAAAATTACATTTTTGCATTAAGTGCGGCGCTAGTTTCGCCTCGCATACTCGTCGTAGCCAAATTTTTTGATTGCCAAAACCTCTCCGCGCTCGTCAGCCAAAACAAGATCGGGCAGCTTGATGCCGTTAAAGGTCGTGTTTTTCACGATCGTGTAATGAATCTGATCTTCGAAAATGACCCGATCGCCGATGTTTAGCGGCGCGTCAAATTTATACTCGGGCTGCCCGCTCTCAAGTCCCACGACGTCGCCTGCGAGGCAGGTATTGCCGCCGAAGCGATAGCTAAATTTACCGCTCTTACTCTCGCCGCGTACCGCAGGACGATACGGCATCAGCACGGTATCGGGCATATGAGCTTCAGCGGAAGCGTCTAAAATAGCGATTTTAGCGCCGTTTTCTACTATGTCAAGCACGCTAGCGACCAAATATCCGCACTCCCAGCCTACCGCCTCGCCCGGCTCGAGATAAATTTTAACCTCATATTTTTCGCGAAATTTTTTGATCAGATCTATCAGTAGCTCCACGTCGTAACCTGCGCGCGTGATATGGTGCCCCCCGCCGAAGTTTAGCCACTTTAGAGTTCTAAAATACTTACCGAATTTCGCCTCGAAAATCTCAAGCACCCGCTCTAGGCTCTGAGCGCTTTCTTCGCACAGCGCGTGAAAATGCAACCCCGAGATGCCGCGCAAAAACTCGCCATCTTGCAAGATCGCCCGCTGCAGCGCTTCAAGGCTCATCCCTAGCCTGCTAAAGCTGCCGCACGGATTGTAAGCGTCTTTGGGCGCGAAGGAGGTTTGCAGATTTAGCCGCAGTCCGCACGATGCTCCCGCAGCGAGCGCTTTTGCGCGGTATTTTTGCCACTGCGCGGCGCTATTAAATACGACGTGGTTTGAAATTTTTAAAATTTCATCCAAATCATCCTCTTTGAATGCGGGCGAGTATGTGTGGATTTCGCCGTTTTTGATAAATTCCGCGGCAAATTTTGCCTCATACAGGCCGCTGCAAGTAGCGCCCCAGAGATATCTGTCTACGTAAGGCATCGCGAAGCTAAACGCAAAGCCTTTTAGTGCGCATAGAATTTTTGCACCGCTTCGCTCGCCTACACCGCGTAAAATTTCTAAATTTTTTACCAGTTTTTGCTCCTCGCACACGTAAGCGGGGGTCGAAATTTCATCGATTTTCATCATTTTCCCTCATTAAATTTTTACGCAATTATATAAAATTTTATAAATTTTTCGTTAAAATCGCTCAATCTTTAAAAAAGGACAAAAATGGTAGAGATAGAATTTTTAGGGCCGATCGGGCGCGAGCCCCTGCGCCTAAACGCAAACTCCTTGCAAGAGGTAAAAGAGCAGCTGCAAAAGGACGAAAGCCTGCGAGAGTGGCTCGTAAACTGCGCCGTAGCGGTAAATGATAAGATGATTTATGATGCGAATTTCGCGCTTAAATCCGGCGATCGCGTGAGCCTTCTGCCTCCCGTTTGCGGCGGCTAAGCTTAGGAGGCGGCAATGAGCGAGGCTAAATTTAATCCAGAACTTTTAAACGGAATCGAGCCTGAAATTTATGAGGGCAGCTTGGACGTAGATGCGATTTTATCGCGCTGGTACGCTAAATTTAAAGACGCAAATTGCGGTGCGTTCATTACCTTCGTAGGCATCGTGCGCGACGAAGGCGGCATCTGCGCGCTGAGCTTCGATATCTACGAGCCAATTTTGCGGATCTGGTTCGAAGCATGGCAACAAAAGGCCGCGGCACAGGGCGCATTCGTGCTTTTTGCACATGCAAACGGGGATGTGCCGATCCACGAAAGCTCCTACGTAGCAGGCGTCGTAAGCCCGCAGCGCAAGGTCGCTCTGGCGCTCATAAACGAGTTTGTGGAGGATTTCAAGGCGGCTGCGCCGATCTGGAAATACGACGTAAAGGGCGGCAAAATCGAGGGCGGCAAAGTAGTAGGCGGAGATAGGATCTATGCGGCGGATCGCTCGCAGAGGGTAAAAGGCGCAGGGCTTTTGGGCTAAATTTATTATTCGAGTCTTAATTCAAAACTAGCGAAGTCTAGTTTAAGTTGTTTTATAATTTTTTTATGGACTTTATCCTATATTTCCAGTTATCGATAAATTCTACTTTATCTTTTAAAATACATGAATCCGTAGGTAGCCATCCATCAGGCATCCACTTACCAAACTTTTTATTATAATACCTCTGTACTATTTTTTTCTTCCTATCATTATACAAGCTACACCATATCTTATATCGGGGACCTTTGTAACCGACGTTTCTTGCATTTTTTATATCTTTGCAAGCCGTTTGCCAGGTAATATATTTTTTATCATGTTCTGACACTGCCTTGGAATAATCCGGCTTAGTCTTTCTAGGAAAAATTTCAACAATGAAATATTTAAAATCAATTCTTCCGTCGATTCTGCCGCGAATATTGCTCTCAATGATATCAATCCACTTACCAATTGTGTTTACGCTTTTCACCAAATCTCTAGTAATAAGAACTGCGGCGGAATTACCATTTCTAATATAGCTAATATATTCTGCATCATATTTATGATTATTTACAACATTATCAGCCATTGTTTTTACTCCATATAAAATTCCGTTATTGCAAAATTTACTTAAAAATCTACTCAAACGAAAATATTAAAATTTAAACACGCTCTTGGCTTCAGCGATGCGCTCGCCAAGGTTCGTAGCGGTATCTTCGCCACTTGCTGCGCACCTAAAGATCGGCTCAAGCACCTCGGCAAAAAAGCCGTTTAGCCCCTCCTGTATGATCTGCGCGCCACTTTGATAGCGCGCTAGCCCCATAAATACGCCGTGTCCGATCGCGCCGAGGCCCTTTGCCTCATCGACGATAAATTTATTCAGCGCCTTGCAAACCGCAACGACCGCGCTTGCGTTTACGATCTCGCGATCTCTTAAATAATCCTCAAGCGCGCCGTAATCGCACTCGCATCTGATCCATCTAAACGCCTTTGCAATCGACGGCGAAACGCATTTGTACTCATTTAGAGTGCATAGGACGTATAAATTTTTAGGCACCGCAAAATATGAGCGACCATCCTTCAAAACGACGCTAGTGCGCGCTTTCTCGCCCTCTTCAAAGCCGTCGATTATGTGTGAGTTTTTCGTGCGGATCAGCGAAAGCTCATCATTCTCGTCGTAGCGGCGATCCAAAAGCACCGCAGCCTCGCCAAAAATTTTATCCAAGCTCGCGGCACTTGCATTGTCGATCAGAAAATAATACTCGCCCTTCGGATCGTTTAGCGCCTCTTTGCACAGCGCCTTAAACTCGCCGTCTATGAAGCTTTTGCCGTAAAATCCGTCGATGAAATCGCGATATTCAAAGCCTTCGTGCAGGCAAACGTAGCGGAAATTTTTCGCCGCAAGTTTCTTTTCGGTGATCAAAGATCGTAATCTGCGGGTCTTGCCGGTGCCGATCGCGCCGTAAAAGATCGTATTTTTTGCGACCTCTTCACTTTTGTAGTTTTTGACGTATTCGAAAAATAGCGAGGAGTACACGATCCTAGCCGCGCCCACGACATCCTGCGGATACGGGGTAAATTCCGCGATAAATCGCGAGCTTACTTCGTAAAATTCTTCAAAAATTTCAACCTTTTCGTCGTAGAGCAAGGATAGAATTTGCGCGGTTTCATCGCGATAAACGAGCGTCGGAAACTCGTCGTTGCACTGCGCAAATATGCTGGCTAGCAGATAGAGCTTCTCGCGCGAAATTTGCGCGAAATCGCCGTCCTCGGCAAGCCCTAAATTTAGCATCCCGTCGTCGCTTAGGTAGCTGTCGATCAGATAGAAATTATCGGCATTTATCGCAGATTTTAAAAATTCCATCAGCACGAAGGGCTGATTATGCAGCGCGACGTCGAAAAAATCGATCGCCAAAGCGCTATCCACCGCCGTAAGAAGCCTGTAAAGCTCATCGTAGAAATTGACTAGCTTTTGTTTGAAAATATCGCGCGCGGTGCGCTCCTGCGAATAGCTATTGAAATTTTTGACGATATTTTCGATAAAAACATAAAGCGAGACGATGTTTTTATCCTCGCCGCTAAGCACGCTATCTACGCTTTTTACGGCATTTTTGGGAAACAGCTCCTTTTTGCCGACGATACGGTCTTTAAAAGCGAAATCATAATAAAACGCGCTGATATTGGAATCAAAAAACTGATCCATAAAGAAATACTCGGCGTGCGCGAACTTCTCGCCCAAAAATAAAATTTTGCAGCTTCTAAGATTGCCGTCGCTGAGATTTATATATAAAGTTTGCAAAAACTCGTTCTCGGTCTCATCAAAGCTTGCGAGGCAGCGCTTTATCTCGCCTAAATACTTTGAGATCGCGGTTTGTTTTTTAAGCCAGAATTGGTTTTTGTTGTGATTTTTCCAGCTGGCGACCAGCGACTCTATCTTTTCCTTGCTAAAATCTTGCATGACTCATCCTTGTAAGATTAAAATTGCGTATTGTACTTGAATTTAAATAAATAATTAATAAAACTCCGATTTCGCGGCGAAGCGCGAAAGCAAATTTTATTAAATTTACGCGCCCGCGGCGGTAGGAAATTTTAAAATTTACTGCGCGCTAGATCTATCCGCGACCCTGCACCAGCGGGACGAATTCGCAGGCGCCGAGTTCCTCTTCTTTGATCTCGCTCGGCGAAATTTTACTAAATCTAACGATCTTTTGCGAGCCGCCTCTATTCATCGGAGCGACCAAAATTCCGCCGATTGCCAGCTGCGCAAACAGCCGCTCGTCGATCCGCTCGGCGCACGCAGAGAGCAATATCCTATCAAAAGGGGCGAAATTTTTCCACCCGGCGTTGCCGTCGTCGTGACGCAGGCTGATGTTTGAAATCCCGAGATTTGTGAAGTGCCTTTTCGCCTCGCCCACCAGCCGCTCGACGCGCTCGACGGCAAAGACGCGGTGAACCATCCTGCTTAAAATCGCCGCTTGATAGCCGCTGCCGCAGCCGATCTCTAAAATTTTCTCGACCTTCGGATCCACGCTTAGCGCCATCGTCATGCGCGCGACCGTCAGCGGCGAGCTGATCCACTGGCTGGCCAAAATGGGCTGTGCGTTGAGGCTGAAAGCGTGCGCGCCCAGCGGGGCGAACTCGCTTCTAGAGACGCTGCAAAACGCCTCAAAAAGCGCCGGATTTAAGCTAACCTGCTCGGCGATGTCGTTCGCCATCTTTTCGCAGCGAAGCCGCTCTAGCGAGACCATAGCGCACTCCCGCCCGACCAGACGTTAAATTTAAAGCCGCGAAAGCTTCCGCCCCGTCTAAATTCCAAGCCGCTAAAATTTTTAAAAATTCCCGAAAGTTCACTCCGCGCCAAAAGAGCATAAGCTGCGTTTTTTAAATACATGGCGCGGCTAAATTTTAAAAATTTTGCAGGTAATACGCCTTTTGCGCTCATCGCACGCCCATGCCGCGCCGAACAAGTATCTGCAAAGTATCCGTGCCGCGATGCGGCAGAGCAAAATTTCAAACCGCAAAATCCGCTAAAAATCATCGAAACTCAAGCTTCCTTTGCTGTAGTTCGTGACCTTGCTCTCGAAAAAATTGCTCTTTTGATCGTTAAATTTAGAAAAATCATCTACCCATTTTATCGGGTGTTTCGCGCCGTATCGCTTCTCAAGCCCGATGGCGAGCAGGCGCTGATCGACTAGGTAGTGGATGTATTCTTCGATGATGTCGTCCGTAAAGCCCATGATTTGGTTATCCGTGATGTATTTGCCCCAATCGATCTCTAAGTTTCCCGCCGTCTCGAACATTTCGTAAATTTTATCCACGTTGCGTTTATTAAACAGATCGGCGCGCTCCTTGCGGACGGAATTTATCATGTTTTGAAAAAGCAGAAGATGTGTGATCTCGTCGCGCTGTATGAAGCGGATCATCTGCGCGCTGCCTAGCATCTTGCCCGCACGCGCTAGCGCATAGATCGACGTAAAGCCGCTATAAAAGTAGATGCCCTCTAAAATTTGATTCGCCACCATCGCTAGCAGCAGCTTATCGTCGCTAACCTCGCCCGCAAGCTCCTCATAGACGCTTGAGATGTAGTCGTTTTTCCTGCGAAGCATATCGTCATGCTTCTCCATCTCGTAAATCAGATCGGTGTTTTCACAGATCGCCTCGACCATGACGGCGTAGGATTTGCTGTGGTTAGCCTCCTCGTAAGCTTGGCGAGCGAGCACGGCGTTGATCTCCGGAGCCGTGATGTAGGGGTTGATATTATCGGCGAGATTGTTGGTCTGAAAGCTATCCATCGATATCAGCTGGCTCCACACGAGATCGTACATCCGCTTCTCGGCGCTTGTGAGATTGAAGTTATAATCGCGCACATCGTCCGTGGTATCAACCTCTTTTGGAAACCAGGTGTTGGCCTCCATCAGATCCCAAAGTTTCAGCGCCCATTGATATTTCGCCTTGGTAAAATTTAAAATGCCCTGCGGATTGCCGCCGAAGACCTTGCGATCGGTAAGGGTCTCGTCGGAGAAGGGATTGTAGATTTTTTTTCTATCCATTTTTTGCCTTTTTAAAAATTTCGGCGTATTTTAGCCAAAGCAAGCTAAATTTACCTTTTGTTTTGAAGTGGCGAGGCTACGCGGCGTGAAATTTGGCGGGGAGCAAATTTGCGCAGTATAAAATTTAAAGCCCTTGATAAACATAGAATTTTACGTCGAGGGCGGAGTAAAATTTAAACATAGCAAGCGGCGGCGCATTAAATTTTAAAGCTTCCCTCAAGGCGAAATTTATCGCGGCACAATATACGCCGGATAATGCGCGCCAGATTAAAATTTCATCGCGCCCATCGCGGCAAGACGCACGCGACAGCGCAAATCTAATCAAAATTTCGAAGTTCGATCTTTAGATCGGTACGGATTTTGCTCGGATCAAAGCTCGCAAGCGGCGCGTCTAAATGGCCGAAATTATCGCCTGTAGGCAGGAAGCTTTGCAGATAATAGACGCCGCGGTAGCCCTCGCTCCATAAAATTTGCGCCATCCGCTCGATCTTCGCTTCATTTAAAAAGTCGGCATGCACGGTCGTGCGCACCTCAAATTTAAAATTTCGCCGCAGCAAAAGCCTAAGAGTTTGTAGAAATTTATCATATAAACTTGATTTCGTGATGAGTTCAAAATCCTGCCGCGGCGCCTTAAAATCAAGCGCGATATAATCGATCAGCCCTAGGCTTAGCGCCTCTTCGATCTTTTGCGGATTTGAGCCGTTGGTGTCAACCTTGAGTAAAAAGCCTCGCCGCTTAACTTCGTGCGCCAGCGGGATAAAATCGCTCGCACAGGTGCATTCGCCGCCGCTAAATACGATGCCCTGAAGCTTGCCCGCGCGCGCATCCAAAAAGCGCAGAAACTCTTCGTTTGAAATTTTACCCCGTGAAGTAACGATTTGTGGGTTGTAGCAGTAATTGCAGCGCATATTGCAGCCGCAAAACCACGCGATCGCGGCGATGTGATCGGCAAAATCAAGCATCGTAAACGGCGTGATCTCGTAAATCTGCGCGTTACGCAGGTTTAAGGCTTGCGGCGGCTTCGTATGCGTTTGTTGCATTTGGCCGGTAGCGGCGACTAGGCGATCTGCTTTTTGTCTTTTTTCTCTTCAAAAAAGACGCGCTCTTTGTGTTCGCCCTTCTTTCCGATATTAAAGCTCTCTACTGGGCGTAAATAGCCCATTACTCTCGTGTAAACGACGCATTTTGTGCGTTTTGCTTCTAACTCTTTTGGAAATTCCATTCTCCATCCTTTCATTAAGATTAAAATTTAAATCGCTATTTAGGCGCCCTTGCTCTGCTTGGCTTTATATTCCGCCAGCAGCTCCTCGTCACATTTCGGGCAGTATTCATGCTCGCCGCTGATGTAGCCGTGCTTATGGCAGACGCTAAAAATCGGCGTGATCGTGATATAAGGAAGCTTGTAGTTTTGCACTACGCTTTTTACGAGCTGTTTGCACGCCTGAGCCGAACTGATACGCTCCTTCATATACAGATGCAGCACCGTGCCGCCGGTATAGGAGCTTTGCAGCTCGTCCTGCATCGCCAGAGCTTCGAACGGATCGCTTCCGAAATTTGCCGGAAGCTGCGTCGAATTGGTGTAGTATATATTTTTATCAAATCCCGCCTGGATGATATCTGCGTAGCGTTTCTTGTCTTCTTTGGCGAAGCGATACGTAGTTCCCTCGGCAGGCGTGGCTTCGAGATTGTATAAATTTCCGGTTTGCTCCTGAAACGAGCGGATCTTCTCGCGCAGATACTCAACCATTTTAAGGGCAAATTTACGTCCGAATTCCGTCGTAATATCTTCTTTGTTACCGCTGAAATTTCGTATCATCTCGTTTGCGCCGTTAATGCCAATGGTACTAAAATGGTTATTAAAGCCCGGCAGATAGCGCTTCGTATATGGATACAAGCCGCGCTCGAACATCTCGGTTACAAATTTTCGCTTCTTTTCAAGCGTCGATTTTGCAAGCTCCAAAAGCTCATCCAGCCTCGCATACAGCGCCTCTTCGTTATTTTTATATAGATAGCCTAGGCGGGCTAAATTTATCGTTACGACGCCGATACTTCCCGTCATCTCCGCGCTTCCGAAAAGTCCTCCGCCGCGCTTAAGAAGCTCGCGCAGATCAAGCTGCAAGCGGCAGCACATCGAGCGTACGGCGCCAGGCTTATACGCCTTTGGATTGGGTACGCGCTCGCCCTTTTCGTTCGTGATATATTGCGAGCCGATGAAATTTTGAAAGTAACTGGAGCCTACCTTGGCGGTGTTTTCAAACACTGCGTCGGCCGCAGGGGTATCCCAATTAAACTCCTCCGTTAAATTTACCGTAGGAATCGGGAAGGTAAACGGCTGGCCGCACTTATCGCCCGTCGTTAAAACCTCGTAAAACGCGATCACGATGCGGTTCATCTCGGGCTCGAAATCGCCGTAAGTCAAAGCCTCAAGCGAGTCCTTGCCGCGCCTTTTAGCCTCGGCCAAAAGCTCCTCGTCGTGTAAATTTTTAAA
>NZ_CALKTS010000331.1 GCF_937997595.1 uncultured Campylobacter sp.
AGGCGCTTGCGAAGCTCGGCTAGATGGGGTTTTAGCTCTTCAAACATTAAATTTTTCTCTCATTATGATTTTTGCACTTCGTTATTTTGCGCGGAATTTTGCATAGAATTTTGCGCATCGCCGTTTAAATTTGCATTCATATTTTGAGCGGCGCTTTTTGCTTCACCGCTTGCATTAATATTTTGCGCGGAATTTTCCGCGCCGCCGCTTGCGCTCGGCATGGAATTTTCGTTTTCGACGCTAGAATTTTTGCCTTTGTCTACGGCGCCAGAATTTGTTGCGCTGCTAGCGGAGCCTTGCGTAGAGTTTTCGCCGCTCGAATTTGCTTTTAAATTTGCCGCCTCATTTTGTTTTTGTACCGAGACCTCCGCAGAGTTTAGCGCATCTTTGGCGGCATCCGAGCTAAGCGTTTCTTTAAGCGAGCTTTTCGCGTCTTTTAACCCTGCATTTAGCGTCTCTTTGACTGAGTCGATACCGCCTTTGATCTCGTCGAGCTCCTCAAACGTGAGCTTTTTGCGCACGCCCTCGCTTACTTGCGTGATACTCTCTTTATATTTTTTGGCGTCCTCTTTGAGCTCGGCGATGCGAAGCTCCTGATCGAAGCTCGATTTTGCGTCGTTGATGGTTTTTTTGATGACTTTGAAGTATTTCGCAAGCTCGACCAGCACTTTTGGAAGCTTCTCGGGCCCTAGCACGATTATCGCGATGATTAAAATGACCGTAATTTCAGGCATACTGATACCAAACATAAAATTTCCTAACGTAAAAAGTGGCGTATTGTAACTAAAATTTCATTAATCTTAAATTTAGCGCCCGCGGCGGCTTTCTTGCGTAATAAAAAGCGCAATCTCGTCGGCAAGCAAAAAGTTAGGATTATAAAATTTACCCTCGCCGAATTTCAGCTTTTTTTCGCGCACGAGCAGCTGCGCGTTGCTTAGCTCCGCAGCGTCTAAAATTTGCGCCTCAAATCCCAAAACGCAGCGCAGCCCAAGAAATATGCGCTCGAGCTTTTTATCCTGCGCGCTTAGGGCTTCGAGCTGTTTTTGCAGCGGATCTGCAATGTAGTCTTGCAAATTTTTAGGCGAGCTAAGGCGCACCTGCCCGCTTGTGCCCACGGCAAACGCTCCAAATCCGGCGTAATCCTCGCCGCGCCAGTAAGCCAGATTGTGCTTACAGCGCAGTCCGCGCGCGGCAAAATTTGAAATTTCATACTGATTAAAGCCGCTATCAGCTGCCAAAGCAAAGAGAAATTTAGCTAGAGTCGCGCTTTCCTTTTTAAAGCTTTCGCGCCCGAAAAAGGGCGTATTCTCCTCAAGGCTTAGCGCATAGGCGCTTAGATGCGGCACTTCGCAGCGCGCAAGCTCATCCATTTCAAATTTTAAATTCCTCTTATCGTCAAATTTGCTCGCGTAGATTAGATCCAAATTTATATTATCAAAGCCCGCCGCTTTGGCATTTTGCACCGCCAGAAAAATCTGCGCCGCACTGTGCGCGCGACCGAGAAATTTTAGCTTGGCATCGTTGAAGCTCTGCGCGCCGAAGCTGATGCGATTTACGCCGAGACCGCGCATCGCCCCAAGCCAAGCGGGGCTAGCGGAGTTCGGGTTGGCTTCCGAGCTGATTTCAGCTTTAGCGGCAAAATGCGGCGCGAGCAGCGCAAAAATTTCGTCGTAAAGCCCCGCATCCACGGCACTTGGCGTACCTCCGCCGATAAAAAGCGTCGAAATTTGCGCATGCGGATTTTTCGCCAAAAAATCGCGCACCTCAAGCTCTAGCGCGCGAAAGTAGCTTTTTGCGAGGCTAAATTTGTCGCTAAAAGAGCCAAAGGCGCAATACGGGCATTTGGAGGTGCAAAACGGCACGTGGATGTAGATGTGCAAGGGCGGTCCTATGGGCTAAATTTACGTCGCAAAATTTAGCGAATTAATTTGAAAATTTATATAAATTTTAAGCCTCTTAACGCAAATTTTAATATTTTTAGGTAGAATTTTGAGAAATTTTTTGTGAGAAAACGAGATGGAAAAAGAGAAAAATTACAGACTGAATGTCGCTGCAATCGTACTTTCGCCCTCGTATCCGTTTAATTGCGAAATTTTAATCGCGCAACGAAGCGACATCAAAGGCGCTTGGCAGTTTCCTCAAGGCGGTATCGACGACGGTGAGACGCCTACGATGGCTATCCGCAGAGAGCTCGGTGAGGAGATCGGAACAAGCAAAGTCGATATCATCGCTGAGTGCCCGAAGTGGCTCAGCTATGACTTTCCCGATGGGGTAGCTCAAAAGATGCGCCCATACGACGGGCAAATTCAAAGGTATTTTTTGGTGAGATTGCGAAGCTTAGCCGATATAAACATCAATACTAAACTTCCGGAGTTCGACGCATTTAAATTCGTAGGCGCGAATGAGGTTTTAAGGCACGTAAATCACTTCAAAAAGCCGATTTACGCGACGGTTTTAAAATATTTTAAGGAGGAGGGTTACATTTAATGCTGATCGTTCAAAAATACGGCGGTACGAGCGTCGGCACGCTAGAGCGGATCGAGGCGGTCGCGCAGCGCGTGATAAAGACTAAAAACGAAGGACACGATGTCGCGGTAATCGTCTCTGCGATGAGCGGCGTTACTAATCAGCTCATCGAGCAGGCGGAATTTTTTACTAAAACTCCCGTAGGCAGAGAGATGGACGTACTGCTAAGCTCGGGCGAGCGCGTCACGAGCGCACTTTTAGCTATCGCGCTAAATGCCAAGGGCTATGCTGCGATCGCGTTTAGCGGGCGAGGCGCAGGCATCGTGACGGATAATTTTCACACCAAAGCTCGCATCGTCTCTATCGATCCAAAAAGCATGCAAGAGGCGTTAAAGCAGGGCAAAATCGTCGTCGTCGCGGGCTTTCAAGGTATCAGCACCGCAGGCGAAGTAACTACGCTCGGGCGAGGCGGAAGCGATCTTAGCGCAGTCGCCGTCGCAGGAGCGCTGAATGCCGATCTGTGCGAAATTTACACCGACGTGGACGGCGTATATACGACCGATCCGCGCATCGAGCCAAAGGCTAAGAAGCTTGATCGTATCAGCTACGACGAGATGCTTGAGCTTGCGAGCTTGGGGGCGAAGGTTTTGCAAAATCGAAGCGTTGAGCTTGCGAAGAAATTAAACGTAAATTTGGTAACGCGAAGCAGTTTTAACGATCATGAAGGAACACTCATAACAGGAGAAGAAAAGATGGAAGATGCGGTAATTAGCGGCATTGCACTGGATAAAAATCAAGCAAGAATTACGATTAGAAACGTAGAGGATCGCCCCGGCGTAGCGGCTGAAATTTTCTCCGCGCTTGCGAGCAAGGAGATCAACGTCGATATGATCGTGCAAAATATCGGACGAAACGGCGAGACGAATTTGGGCTTTACTGTGCCGCAAAACGAGCTGCAGACTGCTTATGCGGTAATGAAAGAGGTAAATCCAAATCCGAATTCCATCATCGAATCGGACGCCGATATCGTAAAGGTTTCTTTGGTAGGCGTGGGTATGAAAAGCCACAGCGGCATAGCCAGCAAGGCGTTTAAGACGCTTGCGGATGAAGGGATAAATATTCAGATGATCTCCACGAGCGAGATTAAAATTTCGATGATCGTAGAGGCCAAATACGGCGAGCTTGCCGTGCGCGCGCTGCATAAAGCCTACGATTTGGATAAATAATGCAGGATCTGCACACTTGGAGCGTCACGGCGATGCGCTCCGAGCCCGGACTTGAGTGGCTCGAGGATCGCAAGGAGGACTGGACGCCGCTTTTAGCATCAAAGCTAAAATTCCTCCACGACGGCTTTGCTTTCATCGTCATCTGCGACGATGAGCGAAGCTGGTTTAGCGAATACATCATCAAAAAGATCAACTCCTCTACCAACTCACGCCCGCTGCTACCGTTTTTTTCTTTGCGCTCGCTCTACCGTGGCGGCGTAAATAGCCTCGAGGACGCGCTGCTGCTAAACGATATGCTAAGCCTCGCGTTTGCCAACGGCTTTATATATTTTTACATCGGCAACGGCAACCATCCGCTAGCCAAAATCGCCAAAAGCCACGAGGACAGCTATCTGTGGCTCATCGACGAGAGGCTGCAAAACAGCTTCTATATGAGCGAGAGCGATCCGAGCCTCGATCTCAAACTGATTCAGCTTTTTAAAATTTTAGACAAAAGCATCGACGCCGTGCTTTTTGACGAAGTGGTGCTTTGAAAATCATAAATCAGATCGTTTTGACGAGCGATTATGAGGGCTTTAAAGATAAAATTTTAGCCGAAATTCCGCGCAAAAATTTAAGGTTTTTTGAAAGCACTGAACTTAAGATCGACGAGGCGCGAAAGATCATCGACGAAGCCTACGTTGCCGAGCGCGAGGATAAGATCATCGTCATCGCCGCTACAAAATTCGGCGAGGAGGCGCAAAACGCCCTGCTTAAAATTTTAGAGGAGCCGCCTAAAAATACGGTATTTTTCCTGATCACCCCCTTCATCAACGCCCTGCTGCCTACCATCCGCTCGCGCCTCGTGGTGCAAAATCTCTGCGTGCGAAAGCCCAGATACCGCACCGGGCTAAATTTAACTAGGCTCGGCCTAAAGGAAGCGGTGGAGTTTATCGATGCACAGATCGCGCTGGAGCGCAAGGGCGAGCTAGATAAAACGGCGCTAAAAGCACTCATCGGCGAGATCGCGCTAGAGTGTTTCGAAACGGGCGTCAGGCTAAGCGGCGATGAACTACAGCGGATTGACTGCTTGAGTTACCTCGCCGAGCACAACGCTAAAGCCCATGCCGTGCTTACTCCGTTACTGTTGATGATCGAGGAGAAAAAAAGATGAAAATTTATAAAATTTCAAACGATGCCGACTTTGCGCTGATTTGCGAGCGCATCGGCGTGCGAAATGCGGGAAGGGCGATAATGCAGAAAAAATCGCGCCTAAACTTTTTCTATCTAAAAGACCTGCGAGCGCCCGCGGCGAATATTTTAAAGCAAGATGCCCTTAGCATCGGTGCCGAGCTTGCATGTAACGAAGGGGTGATCCTGGGGCGCGACGATACGGACGCGGTTTTGATCGCAAATGACCGTCAGATCGAGGCTTTGGCGCAAAAGGAAGCGCTGCAGGATTTCGGGCTAAAAGAGCTTGCGAAATTTCTAAGCGAGAAATTTGCTAAGCCGCAAAGCTGCGAAATAATGGGCGTAGTAAACATCAACTCCGATAGCTTCAACCCCGCAAGCCGTGCGGCAAGCTTAAAAGAGGCGACCAATAAGATCGAAAAGATGATTGAGCAGGGCGCCGCTATCATCGACATCGGCGGCGTAAGCTCGCGCCCGGGCAGCCAGTACTGCGGCAGGGATGAGGAGTTTGCGCGCATAAAGGACATCGTGAACGAAATTTATCGCCTGCGTCTGCACGAAAAGGCTAAATTTAGCCTTGATAGCTTCGATGAGTATTGTTTGGAATTTGCGCTAGATCGGGGCTTTAGCATCATTAACGACATCAGCGCAAACCTCGCTCTTGCCCCGCTTGCGCTTCGCTATGACGCCGCTTACGTGCTGATGCACATGCAAGGAAAGCCGCAAAATATGCAGCTTGCACCCAAATACGACGATCTGATGGGCGAGATCGATGAGTTTTTTGCGCAGAATTTGCAACAGCTGCGAAGCGCGGGGCTTAAAAAGATCATCCTTGACGTGGGCATCGGCTTTGGCAAGACCGCCGAGCAAAATTTGGTGCTGATTAAAAATTTGCAGCATTTCTTGCACTTCGGCTGTCCGCTGCTCGTGGGCGCAAGCAGAAAGAGCGTTATCGATTTTTACAGC
>NZ_CALKTS010000332.1 GCF_937997595.1 uncultured Campylobacter sp.
GGGTGCATTTTACTCTGGCACACGATAGCACGGTCGCAAACCGCAACCGTGCAAAATCGCACACGAGTAGCGCGCGGTAGCTGCAAAATTTTACGCCACAACATCATCACAAACACGCTCGCGTGCCGATCAATTTTTAGTGCGCGGGCGATGTAAAACGCGCCGCATCTTACAATACAGCCGCACTGCAAAATATGACTTCGCTGCAAAGTACGTTTATACCGCAAATGCAACTGCACTACGAAACATGCCGGCACAAAACACCACGCACCAAACAGCTTTGTCGTGCCGTCCACGATCCATCGGTTTTTGGCGTGTGCCATGGGTGCTCGCACTGCAAATTAGCCGCTACGAACGACCGCAATACTTCGCTACCAGCCCTTCAGCGTGCGGCGAACTTTTCACTCATGTACTCGCTCGACGCAAGCTAGACCTCCGGTAGCTTCTCCCGCTCGCGCAACTTCGAATGCTTCATACCGGCAAGGCGCGATTTAAAATTCAGGTTCGCTGCGGTAAATTTAAAATTTCAAAATTCTAAAGCCCAAAAGGAGCGAAATTTTGAAATTTTAAATTCTGCCGACCTTTGTAAATTTATAAAATTTAAAATCGCAAAATTTTTAGCGCTCAATTTTTAAATTTTAAAGCCTGCCCTATTTATGCTTACTTGCGTTTTAAAATTCCGCAGTTCAAATTTAGCGCCAAGAGCACAGCGCACATTAACTTGCGCCTTATAAAATTTAGACAGCGCGCACGCCGTAAACGCAAGCTGCAAAACGCGCTGTTCATACCCACCGAGCACTACTTTTAAAACGCCTCCCGCGCTGCAAGAGGCTTCGATCGCATCCGCGCATCCCGTATAAACCGTCCGCCTTGTCATAGCCACAGAGGCACAAGCGCGAGCTGCGGAACGCGCAAATTTTAAAATTTAAAATCCGCTATGCAGATCAAAAAAATTTTAAAATTCCACCACTTCAAATCCAATAAATTTAAAAATTTTACCGACGCAGATCGATTAAATTTTAAAAATTCTGGCACCTATAAATCCAATAAATTTCAAAATTTCGCCGCTTAAATTTCATCGAAATTTTAAAGCTTACTTGATTATATCGCGCTGACCTTTAGCGTTGATCTCGCTTAAAACGCCCATCTGCTCAAGCTGCTCGATGATCGTC
>NZ_CALKTS010000333.1 GCF_937997595.1 uncultured Campylobacter sp.
TTTATGCTAAATTTTGCTAGTAGACGGCAGCCGCTCGCTGCGCGGATAGACAAAATTTCTGTATCAGGCGCCCAGCGAAATTTCATGGCGGAGCTGCGAAAAGAATTTTAACGGCGTGCCTGCGGAAAGAAATTTCAATAGCGTACGGCGAGAAATTTTAGCGACGTCGCCCCTCGCTTCGCCGCTTATAAAATTTGCAAATTTTATCTCCCGAGCGTTCGCCGATAAGGGTTTATAAACCGCGACGCAAACTCCCAGCTTCGTCCTTCCGCCATAACGGCGGCTTAAATTTATCTACTCGTGCTATGTGCGCCTCCAAGTCGGCGCGCATTTACGCTAGCGCAAAGTATCGCGCAGCCAAATTTAAAGGATAAATTTCATTCACAAAATTTTGAAATTTAAAAATTTCAAAGCCCAGGCCGTTTAAATTTAACCGAAGTCGGCAGAGTTTAAATTTTAAAGAGATCTAAATTTTAATTATTTTAAAAAGATGAAGCGCCGTGAAGCAGGCGCTTCACGGCAAATTTAAAGGGAGTTATTTAAGCTCGGGAGCGATCTGTGCTACCCACGCCTCGATACGGCTCTCGGTGAGATCGCTTTGGTTGTCGTTATCTAGCGCAAGGCCAACGAATTTACCGTTTACTACGGCCTTACTCTCGTCGAACTCGTATCCGTCGGTAGATACCGCGCCTACGATCTTTGCGCCCGCTTTTTTGAAATTTTCATATAGCTCGCCCATCGCGTTGCAATACGCATCGCTATAGCTTGAGCTGTCGCCCATGCCGAAAATCGCGACGGTCTTGCCCGCTACGTTAAGAGCCGAGAAATCAAAGCCCGCCCAGTCGTCTTGCAGCTCGCCGTCGTTCCACGTCGAGCTTCCGATTACCAGCGCGGTGTATTTGTCTAGGTCAGCAGGCGCGATATCTGCGACGTTTTTTAGCTCATTTTCGATGCCGAGCTTTTCCGAGATCAGCTTCGCAGCGTCTTCGGTATTGCCCATCGAGCTTCCAAAAATAATTCCAACCATTTGTGATCCTTTTAATAAATTTTGTCGGTGAGCTTGTATGGTACTAATTTCATAATGAAATTTCCCTTAAAGCATTCGCTTTTTATCT
>NZ_CALKTS010000334.1 GCF_937997595.1 uncultured Campylobacter sp.
GCGACGGATGGAAGCACCATCTAAGCAGCGACGGCACCTCGCTCGCCTCCAAGTTCGACCCCTCCGAGCGCACGCTAAAGATCGAGGGCAACGACAAGCCGTTCGTGCTGTTTTTCTATACCAGCAGCTGCGGCGCGTGCAAAGCCCAAGTGCCCGTGCTAAACGAGCTGCAAGCTAGCGGAGATGCACTGATTATCGGCGTTTTAGGTGATGGTAAAGGTCTGGAAGCCGATGCCGCGGTCGCTCGCGAAAAGGGGATAAAATTCCCAAGCGTCAGCGGCGCAAACTCCGTAAAATACTTCGAATCCATCGTAGGCGGCATTTTCGGCACCCCCACGTCGGTGATCTACGATAAAAACGGCAAAGCGGTCAAAAAGCTCATCGGCCTCTACCCCAAATCCGCCTTCGAAACGCAGCTCAAGCTTATGAATTAACGAGCGAAATTTAATGCAGCCGGATTTACGGCGGCGGATTGCAAATGCCCACTAAAATAACACTTCGAGTTTAAAATTCCTTTCAACTTGCAGATGCCTTTGCGTTTAAATTTCAAAATTTAGGCGCGCAGCGGATTTAAGTATTCGCCGAGTTTTGCTAAAATTAGCTTTGTCACTAAGCTGCTTAAAGGGCTAAAAAGCGGCAATATTAAAATATAAAGGATACTTCAATGAGTAAAAAATCCCTTGCTTTAGGCGCTGCCGCGATACTTTGCGGCACGCTAAGCCTAAACGCCGAGGCTGCGGCGCAGAGCGCGCAAATAGATCTGAAATTTAACGCCGCAAGTTTTACACAAGAAAGCGTGATCGTAGGCGGCAAAAAGATAAAATTTCGCGCCTACAAAAATATAATCTACGTCGCAAAACCCGTAAGCGCGCACTATCAGAGCATGAATATCTTCATCCCGCAGCAGTATTTTGAGGGGCGCAAGAGCGGCAAATTTGACGCCGCGAGCGCGCCGGTATTTTTACCCAACGGCGTGGGCGGCTACATGCCGGGCGAAGCGGGCGAGGTCAAAATAGACGCAAGCGGCAAACCAAACGCGATCGCTACGGCGCTTTCGCGCGGTTACGTCGTAGCCGCTCCCGCAGCGCGCGGACGCACGCTAAAGGGCGCAACCGGCGATTATATCGGCAAGGCGCCCGCAGCGATCGTCGATCTAAAAGCCGCCGTGCGGTATCTGAAATTTAACGACGCGGCGATGCCCGGGGACGCAAACAAGATCGTCTCAAACGGCACGAGCGCGGGCGGAGCGCTCTCGGCGCTTTTGGGCACGAGCGGGGACGAGGTCGCGTACGAGCCGTATCTGCAGGAGCTGGGCGCTGCAAAGGCGAGCGATAAAATTTACGCGGCGTCGCTATACTGCCCGATCACAAATCTGAAGCACGCGGACGCTGCGTATGAGTGGATGTTCGGCGCGCAGAGCGAATATGAAAAGATGGATTTTAGCGGGCTTGATGCGGCGGGATTTAACGAGCGCGGCGAAAATTCTAGCGGCGGAGATCTAAAAGCAAATTCCAAAAAAGGCGCAAATCAAAGCGCCACAAAGCCCGCGCGCAAGATGATAAGCGGCAAGCTAAGCGCGGCACAGATTAAAATTTCAGACGAGCTAAAGGCGCAATTCCCTGCCTATCTGAACTCGCTAAGCTTAAAGGATGGGGGCGGTCGCGCGCTAAGCCTGGATAAAAACGGCGACGGCAGCTTCAAAGACTACATAAACGAGCTCATATCGGCCTCGTTTGCTAATTTTGCGGCGAAAAATCCGCGCGCGAAGGCGCCCCTATACCTCGCCGCCAAGATCAAGGATGATGCACCCCAATCGCATATGCTTTTTTGGGGCTACGCGACCTCCGAGCCGCGCGCCAAGACCCCGCCCGCATTCGACGGCTTCGCGCTTGAAAATCCCGAAAACGAGCTGTTCGGCGGCGCTAAATTTAATGCGGCGCATTTTACGGATTTTAGCGCGATGAATGACCCCGCCAAAGGGGTGCTAATCGCAGGTGCACAGCTCGTGGAGATGATGGATGCGATGAGCTTCGTGCGCAACGAAAACGGCGCGAAGCATTACCGCATCCGACACGGTGCGAGCGATCGCGATACGGCGCTTGCGATCCCTGCTATTTTGGCGCTTAGCTTGCAAAACGCGGGCAAAAACGTCGATTTTGCGGTGCCTTGGGGGCAAGGACACGCCGGCGATTACGATCTTGAGGAGCTTTTTAACTGGATCGACAAAGTAGTTGCGCAGTAGGCTTAACGGGCGAAATTTTACTTTGGATTTAGAATTTTGCCCGCAGCTCTGCCTTAAAATTTTAGCGTCGCCACAAGGCGCGCAACGGCTTGAAATTTTGCGGCTAGCATTTAAAAAATTCCACAGAATTTTATCGCGGCAAAACGGCGCGAATTAAATTTTATCGGCCGCGATGATTTATGGCGCGGAGTTTTAGCGCGATCTACGCTAAAATTTCGGCACAATCAAATTCTGCGGGCTAAATTTCAAATTTAAAAACCGAAGTATGCGATAAAATTTCACAGCGTTTATGCACTTCCGATCGCAAGAATTTGAGCACGCAGGTATCGTGCATGAGCGCGCATTCGACGCGCAGGCGATTAAAATACGCCAAAATGAACGCAAAAACTCAAAGAAGCACGGTAAGCAGGCTAAATTTTAAAGGCGCACATTTCGCGATCTCCCACAGGTCCAAACCCGCTTTTGCTATCCATTCGGCCTGCTTAAATAATCCACTGGCGCCCAAAAAGCGCCGTTTGGGGTCTGTATCTTTGCGATGTGTGTATAAATTTCATAATTTAACGGCGCTTTTAAGCACCGCTTAGCCTATTAAAGACCAACGCACGCCGCGGCAGCATCGTTTCCTAAAACCGGGCGTGCTAGCATCTTTGCGGCAGAGGCGCAACTAGGCGCTAAATTTAACGCTAGCCCTCCTTGCACCGCCTCTCTAGCTCGGTGTGCGGCAGCACCCTTTGCGACGCGAGGTCTAAATGTAAGCCCTTCCCTCGCCGCGCCGCAAAAGAGCTTTTAAAATTTTAACGCCCTAGCCTTTTGCGATCTCGTAAAAACCGTCTTTAAAAACGACCTTACCCGCATCCACAAGACGCTTTAAAAGCTGCGCGCTTGCTTCGTCAAACATCGCCTCCACGTCGCTCGTGCGCTGCGGGCGGCGTGAGAGAGTGCGCAAAATTTCATCCTCGTTAAAGCTCAGCCGCTCGCTTGCGTATTTGGGTGCGGCGATGATATTTACGTTTTGATTTTCGATGAAAGTAGCCAGATAGCGCAGCTGCGCC
>NZ_CALKTS010000335.1 GCF_937997595.1 uncultured Campylobacter sp.
TTGGTTGCAGAGGGTGGATTTGAACCACCGACCTTCGGGTTATGAGGAATTCGTGCACCTAAGTAGCCATTAAGCTACAAAAATATATAATAGCTTTATGCAAGTAAAATATACTCCATATTTTGAAAAATGGTATAAGAATTTATCGGATTATAAAGCCAAAGCTTCGATTTTGCGCCGTATCGACAAAATAAAAAATGAGGATTACTTCGGCGATTATAAATCCGTAACTAATGCTACTGATATATATGAGCTTAGAATTTTCGTTTCAGGCGGCATTAGAATTTATTTTACTTTCAAAGGCGATACGTTGATTATTTTGCTTTGCGGCGGCGACAAATCCACTCAAGCGCGTGATATTGAAAAAGCTAAGGAAATTTTAAAGGAGCTATGATGGAACTAAAAACTTTTGAATTGTCTGACTTTTTAGATAATGACGATGTAAGAAAAGAATATTTAAATCAAGTTTTAGCCGATGGTGATTTTGAGGAGCTTAAAAGAGCTCTTTTACATATTTCAAAAAGCTATGGCGTTGAAAAAATAGCTAAAAAAGCTAATCTTAATAGAGAGAGCTTTTATAAAATTTTTAAACCTAACTCTAAGCCTAGATTTGAGACTATCTCTAAAATACTTCGTGCTTTTGATATGAATTTGAGTGTTTCGGCTTAAAGAAATTTAGTGCATTTCGATTTGAATTATTTTATCGGGTTCTGTGTGCAAATTTCCTAAAATTTTGCATAGTTTTAAATTTCTTTCTACCATAAAACAGTTGTCGTTTTCTTTAGATAGGATTTTAAATTCTATTGTTTCTACCCCTTTGAATATCTCTTTTACCATTTTGCCTTGTATGGATTTAGCAGCATCGTTTAGTCCTATTTTTTCATAATAGCTATCGTCTTTTTCTACTTTTACTATTCCGCTGTTATTTATATTCCATATCATATCGGTTGGGATTTCTTTATTTTTCTCTACTTTGTAAATTTTACCGCTTTTATCGAATCTCATTCTTATTTTGTCGTATCTACCAAAAATGAAATTTACGCAACATTTGGTTTCTATAGCCTCCCACGTGCCGATTAAATTTATATTTTTACCGAATTGATATTGCTTGTTGCTTGGTGATATGTTTATTTCTATGTTTTCTTTAGCTTGTAGGCTAGCGAGGGTTAAAATTGTTGTTAGTAATATTTTATTCATTGATTTTTTAACGTTTCCTCGTAAATTCTCTTTTTTATCAAATTTAGAATGTCTATTTTATCTTTTTCTGATAGTTGGTTATAATAAAATTCTATGTTTGACATTTGCTTATTTTCTTTTGGCGTTTCTTTTTCTCTTTTATCCACTATGTCGAATAGTGCAAAATCATAATTCCCACTTTGATCCTCTTTTTTACCTATAAACGCTCTTATTGCGTAAATAATAAGTGCTATTACCGCGATTGCGAAAACTATTTCTAAAAAATAATACAAATATACCATCTTTAACGATGTATCCATCATGTCAACGGACTTATCCATTAATCTTTCAAAACTATTCATTTTTATCCTTTATTGTATTGATTTTTTTGGAGCCTGCTTTTTCTTTAATAGCTTCTAGTTTTTTAAGGTAAATTTCGGTCTCTTTGATTTGTTCATCAAGTGCTAGCCCTTGATTTATGAGTCTTATTAGCTCGGGTTTTTCTTTTTCCCAGTTGTTAAGCGTTCCTCTGCTTATGTTTAATAATTCTGCTAGTTCTTGTCTATTCATTTTGACATCTTTTTAATATTTTAGTAGATTTCGTTCAATTATTAAACATAAATTAAGAATTCTTTGTGTAATATCACAATGTTCGTTTTGTTTAATTATTAGACGAAATGTGTTTTTTTGCTTCCTTATTGTTGATCTTTTTGACGCACTGATTTTAACTAAAGTAAGCAAATTCTACACTTAATTTCTCGCACTATGCCGCGACAGAGTAAAGATGTCTAGGGTTGAAGTTAGGCGGGAGTTCCACCCGAGCAAGTGGTTAAACTACTCGGGGCGGTTTGTGAAATAACTCTTCCTTCCGCCCTTTAGGTTTAATCGAGTTAAGCTCAATCAAATATAAAGGAAGAGTTATGGACTACATTCTACAAGATTTCAAGGTTTCTTACGAAATTTCAAGCGCTATCGCAAAAAGCGGCGCTAAAGGCGAGATGAACGGACGGGCTTACTCAAGCTCCGTAAAAATTACCGCTCGCAACCGATACGAGGAAGAGAATTCAGTAACAAACTGTGTCGATCTAAAAGAGCAAGAACTCATAGTCAGAATTCTTTGCAAAGACGATCTAACAGCTGGGGTTCTTACTACGAAATTTAATCAGTTTTTCAAGAATAAAGGTGTTTTGAAATTTAACGCCGGGCTTCCGTCTTTTAACAATGGCGCATATACGCTTACTACTGATGAAGAGTAGAATTCCATCCCGTTGGGAATTGAAACCGTGTTTTTGAGCCACATTTGGAC
>NZ_CALKTS010000336.1 GCF_937997595.1 uncultured Campylobacter sp.
TTAAGCTCGGTAGGATCGATAAAATCGTACTCGATCGCATATCCGGGGCGGACGATTTTAGCATTTTCAAAGCCCCTGATCGTGCGCAAAAATGCAATCTGCACGTCGTAAGGAAGGCTCGTAGAAAGTCCGTTTACATAATACTCCGTAGCCTCGCGGGTCTGAGGCTCGACGAAGACGTGGTGGCGGTCGCGATTTGGAAATTCATAAATTTTAGTCTCGATGCTCGGGCAGTAGCGCGGGCCGGTGCTTGAAATTTGCCCCGTAAACATCGGCGCGCGGGCGAAATTTTCGCGGATGATCTCATGCGTGCGCTCGTTCGTGTAGGCGATGAAACAAGCAAGCTGCTTCGGCGCAAAATTTTTGCTACGAAAGCTGAAAGCGCGCGGATCCGCGTCGCCGTCTTGGCGCTCAAGCACGCTAAAATCGATCGTCTTAGCATCGATCCTTGGGCAGGTGCCCGTCTTTAGCCGCCCCATTTGCAGTCCCAGACTTCGCAGCGATTCGGCTAGCTCAATGCTCGCTAGCTCGCCCACGCGCCCCGCTTGCAGCTTGTTCTCGCCTACGTGAATTAGCCCGTTTAAAAAGGTGCCGGCGGTGATTATCAGATGCTCGGTCTCATAAACATTGCCAAGATGGCTCTTAACGCCGCAAACGCGCGGGACGCCATCCTGTTCGCAGGTTAAAATTTCGCTCGCGATCTCCTGGCTTATATCCAGCCCCTGCGTGTTTAGCAGCAAATTTCGCATGTAGATGCGGTATTCGTCCATATCGATCTGAGCGCGCGAGCCGCGCACCGCGGGGCCCTTGCTCTCGTTTAAAATTCTAAACTGCAGCCCGCACGCATCCGCCGCAAGCCCCATCTGACCGCCCAACGCGTCGATCTCCTTTACCAGATGCCCCTTTGCAAGGCCGCCGATTGCGGGGTTACAGCTCGCAGCGCCGATCTGCTCGGCTAAGATCGTAATTAGCAGCGTCTTTGCGCCCATTTTTGCGGCGGCTAAGCTCGCCTCGATACCAGCGTGCCCGCCGCCCACAACGATAACATCGTATTTCATTTTTTACCTTTAAATTTAAAGCCGCAATTTTAGCTAAAATAAAATTTCAAAACGATAAATCACGCGCAGATGTCGCAGACGAGCCATCCGTAAAAGCTGCGGACACAAAATCGGCGCGGGGAGGCGTAAAATTCCGCGTAAATTTTTAGCGCAAAATTCCTGCGCCAAAATTTCACACGCGAGCTTTGCTTTAAATTTAGCGTTGTATAATTACGCATTTTTATCAAAAAGGATGAATGCTGATAGATAAAGCTTATGTTTGCGCGCTGAAAGATCGCGTGATAGGCGGCTGCGAGATTGCAAAGCAGCAGGCGCTAGAGCTGGCGCGATGCGAGGATTTGGGCGCGCTTTTTGCGGCGGCGGATGAGATCAGGCGCGCTTTTTGCGGCGATAAATTTAATCTCTGCACGATCATAAACGTAAAATCGGGGCGCTGTAGCGAGGACTGCAAATACTGCGCGCAGTCGGCGCATTTTAACACGGGCTGCGAGATTTACGGAATTTTGGGCGAGCAGCAGGTGCTAAGCGCCGCGCTTGCGAACGAAGCCGAGCAGACGCACCGCTTCTCGCTCGTTGCCAGCGGGCGCGGAATTTCTCAAAAAAGCTCCGATCTAGGGACATACTGCGCGATCTATGAGCGGCTGCGAAGTAAGACGCGGCTGCATCTGTGCGCCTCGCTGGGAATCGCCTCAAAGCCCGCTCTGGCGCTGCTTAAAGCTAGCGGCGTGCAGACCTATCATCACAATCTCGAGACTTCGCGAAAATTTTATCCGCAGATCTGCACGACGCACAGCTACGACGACCGCATCCAAACTATCGAGAATTGTCGCGCCGTGGGGCTTGACGTATGTAGCGGCGGGATTTTCGGGCTGGGCGAGGGCATGGAGGATCGCATCGATATGGCGCTGCAGCTGCGAGAGCTGGGCGTTAGCTCCGTGCCGATCAATATCCTGACCCCGATCAAAGGCACTCCTCTGCAAAACGCCGCGCCGCTAGCGCACGATGAAATTTTAAAATCGATCGCGATCTACCGCTTCATCTTGCCGCGCGCGTATCTGCGTTTCGCAGGCGGCAGGCGAAATTTGGGCGAGCACGTGCGCACGGCGCTTGGATGCGGCATCAACTCGGCGCTTACGGGCAATTTCCTAACCACCACCGGCGATAGCATCGCAAGCGACAAAGCGCTTGTGGCGCAGTACGGGTTCGACCTCGCAAAGGGCGCAGATTAGCGGCGGTCGAGAATTAAAGATAAAATTTAAGAGGCGGCTATGAAGTTAAAATTTTTCCTTGCCCTTATTTTGGTCGTCTTGCTTGGCGGTTGCTCGCTGCTCCCGCAGGACGACGAGGAGGCTCCATTCTTGGCGGACGCGAGCAAATGCGACGTCGCAAGCTCGCCAAATATGAAGCAGCCAAACCGCTGCGCGAAGCGGCAAAAGATTGATGCCGAAGTCGCGCGAAAGGCACAAGAGCAGGCAGTGTCGCAAGATACGCTTAATTCATTCAAGGAGAATAGCGCACAAGCTCAGCAAAGAGCGCAAGAGCAATATATTGCCGCGCAGCAAAGCCTAATGCAACACCAAGCGCAGCAGCAGCTGGGGCAGATGCGGCAACGACAGAACATGAGAAATTTACAAAACGAGCAGAACTGGAACAGGCTGCGTAATCTTGAAAATATAAGCAGCGGCAGAATTTAGCCGATGCAGCCATAGCCAAAAGCGGTCGGCGGCGCGCTAAAAAATATGAATAGCAGCAGAATTTAGCCGCGAATTTTAAAATTCGATCTAAATTTCAATTCGAGCGACTTTAATTCTAGATCAATTAACCTCGGTAAAACATGATGAAATTTCAGCCAAAATACTACAAAATCAAATGAGGTCTTAAATTTCAAGAGTAGGCAGCCGAATGCTAGAAAATTTTAATTGATTTTAAGTGATGAAATGGTGACCCACAGGAGATTTGAACTCCTGTTACCGGCGTGAGAGGCCAGCGTCCTAACCACTAGACGAGTGGGCCGCGAAATTGAAAGTGAGATAATAGCGAAGTGTATATAAATTTTGGATTAAATTATATATTTTCAACAAAAATAATGCAAAATAAAATTTTCGCCGAAAACTTAAAGCTTTTTGGCATAGCCGTAAATCTTGGTGCTCTAGAGAGTCCGATATGCCGCCCATTCTAGATGGCACATAAATAAGTTCCGTCGTTGCAGCCATAAGCCAAATCGATATCATAAAGCTTGCTGTGCTTTGCTATCAGCATCAAAAACGCCAATAATTTTATCGCGCTGATTTGAAGCAGGTGATAAGAAGCCATTTAGCATAGCTTTTATTTAGCTTCTAGGCTTTTTAGATACTCATATACTCTTTTATCCTCATTTTTCCTTGCCCAATCCGATGGAGTTACGCTTTGGTTATGAGAACATCTAGCTTTTGGATCGGCGCCTCTTTCTACTAGATATTTTACGATTTCTAGACTATGAGAACTTGCCGCATAATTTACCATGGAGCAGCCATCCCTATCCTTTGCTTTAAAATTTCCGCCGTATTTTTCTAAAAGCTTTACGAGCCTAAAACTCTTCTCATCGTCGTGTTGGCTTCCGAATACGCTCATCATCATTGCGTTATCGGTCAGTCTTTTTGCGCACTCTAGCATCGCGCGAAGCGAATTTTCGCTACCTAACATTACCGCCATTTCGATGGGGGTGGTATTTTCATGACCTTTAAAATTCGGATCGCCGCCCATTTCGCAGTATTTTTTAGCATCTTTGGCGTTGTCTGAATATGCCGTTTTGTGAAGCAGCGTTTGTATCTCATCCGCACTCAATCTCTCTTCGGTTTTGGGTGCGACGGGAGAGCTTTCGTCGTAAATCTCCTTTAATGAATTTGTACCATAGTATTTACCCGGCTCGTCTTTAAAAATCAAATTTATACCATTTAAATCCGTAAGTTCTATAGAGTCGTTTGTTTTTAAATTTATTATCTTGTTAAAGTTAAAAACTAAATCATCCTTTTTAACCCCGCTATCAAAGATGAAAAAGTGGCTAAATTCGTAAGGAAATTCGTTTTTGTATTCAGGGTTTGACGCCGGATTTATCCTAGAATCGCCGATTTCTATCTTATCATGCCCCCATCTTTTGCCGAATATAAATATATTTGTACCCCAGCTTTTTGAAATTTTATCATCGTTCTCGCCCATTACAAAAATATCGTTTCCCCATGGGTCTTCCACATCGCTTCTGCCGCCAGTCAAAATATAGACGTTGTTATTTCCGGGGCAAACTATAGAGTGCCTCGTATCGCTTTCGGCTATAATGATTTCGTCTGCGTTTTGGTTGCAGCGAGAATTTATGTCCCAATATATGGTTTTGCTAAAATTTAAACTCACGTCTTCTAATACGGTGGTATCAAATCCTTGCGTCACTAAAATCTTTTTAGGAAAATATCCTTTCGCTTGCCCGTCTTTGATAAATTTTTCCAAGCTTTGAAAGTCGGTTATATTGCCTCCGAAACAGCCGCCAACCACCAAAAACAATATAACGATAAATCTCATACTTGCTCCTTTTTTCGAGATAAAATTTTAAAAATTATACAAAATTTGTAAGCAAAATTTACTAAAAACAGCTCAATTTAAAAATCAAAAATAAGTGTTTTTAATGCTTATAGTAATGGCACTTGGATAGTTATAAATTTTAAGCTGCTCCGCTGCTTTTAAATTTAAAAAGTTAAATCCATTTTAAACAGAATTTGCGTAAAATCCCATTTCAAAAACGTATTACGCGAGCGGCGGCGGCAAAGTAAAATTTGCGGTAACTACGGCGTTAAATTAAAAGCACTCGTAACAGCGGAACTAAATAAAATTCGCGGCAGTAGCCCAAGGATGAGATATTCGGCGGCGTGCTGAGCTTAAATCATTCACAGCGACGTAAAGTACGAAGTATGCACGGCGGCTAAAATTAAAATTCGCAGCGGCTAAAATTAAAATTCGCGCGGTGATAATCAAAGCAGCGCCCGCCTTTCATCTGCGCAGTGCAAGCAGCAAGCTGCGCATTAAAATTTAAAGGGATAAAATGAATAAAGTTTTTCAAAGAGCGAAGCTGCAAGGCACGCTCGGCGCGCTCTGCCTACTGGTCGCAAGCGTAGCGTATTCTATAAAAGGCGAGATCGCGTACTTGGATTCTCAAATCTTAGTGTGGATTTTTGCTTTCACATTCCTTTACCACGCGCTTAAAAACATCCAAAATATCACGGGCCCGCAGGTTTTTATAATCTTCAAATACGCTTACAGCATTGCGCTTGCGACGCTACTATATTTTTCAGCCATTTATATACTCAGAAGATGTGATTGTAATAGGCTGCAAATATACGTGCCGTATTTGAT
>NZ_CALKTS010000337.1 GCF_937997595.1 uncultured Campylobacter sp.
CGATAAAGAAACCGCCACCTCTAGTGCTAAGGATAAAGCGGCATCTAAAAATGCTGTCGTCAAATCCGATAAGCTTGGCGGCAGGACGCAAAGGACGGGCGAGTATAACGCTTATTACGGCGCTATCGAGAAGAAGCTTCAAGTTCTATGGAGCAGATATGTGGCAACCGCGAAGGACGACGCAAGGATTAAGATAGTCTTTAGCGCAGATGGGCGAGTAGCGGATTATACTATTATAGAGCTGGGGCGAGAGACGGAATTTAACCAGAAGTTGCGAGATTTTTTGGATAATCTATCGACTCAGAGTTTCCCGAAATCTCCCGACGGAGCGTCGCACGAGATTGATACTAGGATGTCCGACGTAATGAAGACAAATTAGAATTTGTAAGGGAAAAAAGTGAAGAGACTTTTTTGTATTTTTGCCTTTTGCTGTATGCTTTTTGCAGAAGATGTGGATTCTGCTAAAAATTCTACCTCTTCAAATTTAAACACCGAAATTCAAAATTCCTATAAAATTAAAATTTATTATAATGATGTTAAAAAGCAGCTGGGTTATTTGTGGTGGGCGCAAAAAATGACTCCTGCTGAAGGCAGCGTGCTACTCAACGTAAGCTTAAGTGCTGATGGGAAAGTTATTGATTATAGCACAGATTATTTGGAAGGGGATGAAATATTCCGCAAAAAACTTAAGAACTTTTTGGTGAGGCTTTCGGAACAACGCTTTGTAAAAGCGCCAGACAATAAGCCTCGTAAATTTGCGATTTTTTTAAAATATAATGTTAAATCAGATCAAATTAAGGAGAAAAGATGAAGAAACTACTTTTGATTCTTGCATTTTGTAGTAGCATTTTCGCGGCAGATGCGACTATGTCTATCGTAAACGAAGGGGTAAATCTCCCTAAGATCGTTGTTCAGGATGCATCGAACCTTGCAAATTCAGAATTTGGCAACAAATTCTTTAAACTTATGGTGGGCGATCTAAAGGTCGGCGCGACTTTTGAAGTCAGCGACGAGTATCTACAAAGCAGCTATGATGCGAGCGCTTCCGACAATCTAGGCTCTAGCGGTGCCGCTCTTATCGTGCGTTACGCGGTAAGTGATAAAAGCTCGCCGATGAGCCTAAAAGCCAAAGTGCTCGAAGCAAACAGCGGCAGGGTGATGTACGAGAAGAGCTTTACGCTTTCAAATGCCGAGAAATATCCGTTTTTAGCCCATATGGCGGTATCTGAGATCGTCAAGCAGCTAGGGTACTCAAACGTCGATTGGATGAAGGAGATGATTTTGCTCTCTCGCTACACTTCGACGCGTGAGAGCGAGATCATGGTGGCTGACTATACGCTTACCTACCAGCAGGTGGTGCTTCGCGGCGGATTAAATATCTTCCCTAAATGGGCAAGCGCGGCGCAGAACGAATTTTATTATACCTATTACGTCAATAAAAATACCCCCGCTATCTATAAATTTAATCTATCCAACGGCAGCAAGAGTAAAATTTTTACCGGCCACGGCATGACGATAGCTTCAGATGTAAGCGCCGACGGCAGAAAGCTTCTCATTACAAATGCGCCTAAAGATCAACCCGATATTTATTTATATGATATAGCCTCGGGCAGCGCTAAGCAAATTACAGATTACGCTGGTATTGATGTAAATGGAAATTTTATTGACGGCGATTCGCGCGTAGCTTTTGTGAGCGATCGTCTGGGCTATCCGAACGTATTTACCACTAGCATAAACGGCGGTAACGTTCAGCAGCTCGTCTATCACGGCAAAAATAATAACTCCATCAGCACAAATGGTAATTACGTTACTTACTCTAGTCGCGACGGCGGGGGCGGATTTAATATATATTTAATCTCTACCCAAACCGATATGATTCGCCAGTTAACGGCTAGTGGCAAAAATATGTTTCCTAGATTTTCTAGCGATGGCGGCAGCATTATGTTTATCAAGCAAGACGGCAGCGGAAGCTCGGTAGGTATTATCAGGGTTAACGAGAATAAAAGTTTTCAATTTCCGTTAAGAGTGGGTAAAATTCAATCGGTTGATTGGTAAAATATTAAAAAATCTCGTGATATAATGACTTCAATTTTTTTTGAAAGGATAGAAAATGAAACATTTAGTTTTATCTTCGATAGCAGTTGCTGCTCTATTATTGAGCGGTTGTTCTAAAAAGACCCCAGAGGCCGATACTACAAGCACAAGTAATGCAGATAGACTAGCTGCTTTGGCATCTCAGATCCAAAGTGAAGTTGGTACTGTTTATTTCGACTTTGATAAATTTAATATTAGAGCCGATCAGCAAGGCACAATCAATAATAACGCAGCTTTATTCAACCAAGCAGGCGCAGAGTCTCTAACCGTTAAAGTTGAGGGTAACTGCGATGAGTGGGGTTCTGATGAGTACAACTATGCTCTTGGTCTAAAGAGAGCTACTGCAGCTAAAGACGCATTGGTTGCTCAAGGCGTAAATGAGAGCAGAATTTCCGTAGTAAGCTACGGCGAGAGCAATATGGCTTGCACAGAGCATTCTAAAGAGTGCGATGCTCAAAACAGACGCGACGAATTCAAAGTTGGATTCTAATTTGAAATTTAAAAATTTCACGATGGCGGCTCTTTTGGGAGTCGCCACTTTTTTAAATGCAGAAACTTCCGCATTTGATGCTGGCAATATTGATTCCGGTAGCTCTTACGGGTTAACTGAAAACGAACAAGTATTGCGCGACAATCGCAAGCGTATAAGCGAGATGCAAACTAGTGTAGATAATACACGCGATAGTGTCGAAGGTTTGCGAAGCGTCCTTGAAGGAACAAATTCTAAAATTTCGAACCTGGAAAATAGGGTGGCAGATCTAGAAATTCGCGCTACTGGCAAAAGCCAAGGTAACAGCGAGCTAGATCAGATGAAACGAGATATCGCAACTATAAAAGCCCAAATTGCTGAAATTAATAAAAAATTAGGTAGCGGCAGCAGCGTAAAAAAAAACGCTGAATTAGACGCAGGCACTGCTTCAGCTCCTGCTAGTACAAAATCAGACTCCGATTTTAAATCAAAAGATCAGGCTTCGGTGTTGAAAGAGGCCGACACTTTATATGCCAAAAAAGACTATTCCGGCGCAAAAGAGCGCTACAATTATTTAGTATCTAAAAATTACAAGCCCGCTAAGGCAAACTATATGCTGGGCGAAATTTCATATTTTTCCGGCTCATACGCAGAAGCGATAAACTATTACAAAAAGAGCATCTCGCACAACGAGAGCCAAGACTACACCCCAAAACTTCTTTATCACACCGCGATCAGCTTCGATAAGATCGGCGATAAAGACAGCGCAGATAAATTCTACAAAGCGCTAAAGGCTTCATATCCGGACTCCAAAGAAGCCAAAGCCGCGCCCACTAGATAACTTAAATTTAAATACAAACTCAAAATAAAATTCTAAACAGGAGAAAACTATGGCTAACAACCGAGTTATAAAGATGCATTATGAGCTA
>NZ_CALKTS010000338.1 GCF_937997595.1 uncultured Campylobacter sp.
CGTTTTTGGATCGATTTATTTCTTAAATTTTCTTATGAAATCGCTCGCGTCCCGCGCCGTCATCGCAGAGCTCATAACGGCGATCCTATCGGCTCCCGCGCGTAGGACGGAGGCGAAATTGTGCGGCGTGATGCCGCCTAGCGCGTAGATTTCGCCCGCGAAAAACTCCCGCACGGCGTGGATCAAATTTAGCCCTCTCGGCGCGAGCCCCGCCTTACAATCGGTCGCAAAAATGTGGCTCAGGCAGATCGCGCCGGCACCCAGCTCCAGCGCCTCTCGCGCCTCCGCCTCGCTGTGGCAGGAAGCGACCAGTTTTTTGAAATTTGCGCGCAAAAACTCCGCGCCGTGCGCCGCGCTGAAGCTCCGCAAAACCCCGAGCGGCAGCCATAAATTTCTCTCGCCCGCCCGCAGTGCAAAATCTGCAAAATTATGCACAAAGATCGCGGGCAGACGCCTTGCACTCTCTGCGCTCTGCGCGCCCTTCGCACTCTGCGAGTTTTCCGCCTTTTTCACGCTCTCTATGCCATTTACCTTTTCTGCGCCATGCGCGCTTTCCACGCTCTCTGTGTTTCCTCTGCCCTGCGCGATTCCGGCGTCTTCTACGCTCTGTACAATTCCAGCCGCGGGTTTTGTTTCGCTTGCGGCACCGCGAAGCGAAATATCACCCAGCATGCTATCATTCACACAATTTGCAGCGTCGATAAAATTTTCAGACGAAATTTCATCTAAAACGCAAGCTAAATTTTTAGACTGGATTTTATCCGTAGCGGCATACTTGTGAGTCGTATCCTTGTAAAGCTCGATCTTGCTACCGCCCGAATGGAGCCTCTTTAGCAAAACTTCGTCTGCGCCGCGCTCGCAAAGCGAAATTTTATCCGAGTAGTCCGCTCTCACGCCCAATCCGCTCGCGAGAGTTTGGGCTGCACCAAATTTAACAGCTAGGTCTTCAGCAAAAATTCCGTCCGCACGAGCCGTATCCGCACAAAGCCCGCTCTTGCAGGCAAGTAAAATTTTCTCAAATAACGCCGCGTAGGCCGCTTCATCCAGATCCTTTTCACGCACGACGATCTCGCCTACGCCTGCCGTGGCAAAATCCACTATGCGCGCGAGCAGCGCCGCCTCGCCGCCGCAGAGCGCGCGATTTGTGATGATCGTAATGCGCGAAGCAAGCTCTAAATCTAGCATTCGCCCGCTCCTTTAAGCCCAAAATCCGTGCGCGAAGCAGCACTCAAACTTAAAATTTCGCCCGTAGCGCTAGGAATTAAAATTTTACTTGCTAAGGCAAGCGCCGAAATCCCCGCTGTTACTCCATATTTCAAAATTTCGCCTGCCAGAACAAGAGCTGAAATTTCCGCCGCAACGCTAAAGCTTAAAGCGTTCACAAAGTTCCTCGATTTCAGCGGCTTTGCGTTGCCGCCGCATAAGAACCTTAAGCTCGTACCGTTTTTAAATTTAAAATTTAAGCCGCCCGCGGGCTCGGAATTTGTGCTGCCTTTAAATTTTAAATCCACGTATGTGTTCCTAGGCCTCAAATTTACACACGCATTTTTGAGCCCAGAATTCCTAACGTTCGCTAACACGATGTCTAAAATTTTATCTCGGCGTGCGGCGCTGTAAAATTCGGCGTAGTATTTTACGCTACGAATTTTGCTGCGTCTAGCGGCACTAAATTTGCCCGCAAGTAGCGCACCGCAAATCTCGCCTCTTAAAAAAGCATTACAAATTTTACCCATGCGAGCGCAGAATTTCGCCGCATGAAATTCTAAAAATTTCGCCGCCGAAGCAAGCCTTTGGTGCCGAAGTTTCGCGGCGCAAGCTCGCATATCTGCGCTCTCACACATAGATATACTCGCTCATCAGCGGCTGCAGCCCGCCTGCGCGGATCGCCTCGCAGACCTCGCTTACGCTGCGCGCGTCGCTGATCTCGAACTGCTCGTCGCCCCTCTGCTCGC
>NZ_CALKTS010000339.1 GCF_937997595.1 uncultured Campylobacter sp.
AAAAGCATAGATTGGTACGCAGCAGAATTTTAAGTTAGAATTACGTAGCCTTATGCACTTGCGCCTCCGCATAGATCGGGCGAAAGTAGAATTGCAAGGTTGGAATTTACGCAGTCGCAAATATAAAGTTTCGCGTCGTTTTTTTTGATGTGGAATTTAGAATTTTAAAATTCCTAGAGCTTCGAATTTGGCGCTGAGCCTTGAAATATCGTAGCGATAGAATTTTAAAATTTGCCGCCGCATCGCTTTAAAAATCTTGCTTGAAAATTTTAATTACGTAGCGTAAAATTTTTCATTTCTGCCGCGACGCTGCGTTTTTCTATAAAAATTTTGCTCTTTTGCTATGGTGCTGTGTTTTCGTCGTAGAATTTCGCGACTTTTTTGCCGCGGCATTCTTAACGCGCGATCCTCATTATTTTGCTTGTTAAAATTTAAGTGATAAATCCCACGATGTAAACGCAGGGCATAAAGGCTCTTATCGCTAGGCGCCACTTTGAAGCGAAATGAGATAAAATTCTACGTGGCGCAAAAGGCGTCCGATTAGGCTTTGCGGCGTCCTTGCATACTGCGCAAAAGCGCGATCTCCTCCGCCCAGAGGCTCTCGTCGATCGTCTCTAAAATCAGCGGGATCTCGTCGATGTTCGGGTCGTTCATGATGTTTTCAAATGCCGCGAGCCCCAAAAAGCCGCGCCCGAGGCTCTCGTGCCGATCTTTGCGCACGCCAAGCTCGTTTTTCGTGTCGTTTAGGTGCATGCCGCTTAAAAATTTATAGCCGATCGCGCGGTCAAACTCGCTCATCGTGCGCTCGTAGGCCTGCGGGCTGCGCAGATCGTATCCTGCGGCGAACGCGTGACAGGTGTCGATGCAAACGCCGATGCGATCTCTGTTTGAAATTTTGTCGATCACGTAAGCAAGCTGAGCGAAATCATAGCCGAGATTGGAGCCCTGGCCGGCGGTATTTTCGAGCACGAGCTTGACGCCACTGGTGTTTGCGATGGCGAAATTTAGCGACCCTGCGATATTATCCAGGCACACTTGAGCTGAAATTTCATTTAGATG
>NZ_CALKTS010000340.1 GCF_937997595.1 uncultured Campylobacter sp.
GGATCGTCCTCAAGCACCATTATCGCCGCCGTTACGGCATCCATCGCGCTGCCGCCTTTCTCAAGCAAGGCTTGACCCGCTAAAAGCGCCTTTTTCATCGGCTCTTCGCGGATTTTAAATTCCTCCTTGGTTAGATCAAGCCCGCTGGTGCCGCCGTGAATGACGATAACCGGGAAAAATTTCTCCTGCGCATTCGCAGCCGTTAGCCCGAGCAGGGCCAGACTCGCCGCCATAAAAACGGCCTTTGAGAGTGAAAAGTGCTTCATATCTCATCCTTTCGAAAAAATTGCAGAATTCCTAAGAAATGATATAACTTTGCACTTTTCTTTTCGCTTAATCAAATGCGAATTTGGCTGGATCTAAATCTAATGCTTTGAGCTTAAAATTAAGCTTCCGTTGCCAAATTTAACGTGGTTTAATTTGTGGCACAATCTGATGGATCGATTTAAATTTTATAAATTTGAGTTTGTGCGTCAGTAAAATTTAATTACTGCAGCTCGATAAATTTCAACCGCGCGTCATAAAATTTTAGCGTGCGGCCGTATTTTAAAGGATACTACGCTAGCAAGCTCAAGCACGCATCCGCCGGCAAAGCAGGCCTCAAATCAAACGCCTCAAGCTCGCCGTGCGCGATCATTTAGTGTTGCGTCGGAACCGACGCTAATATGTTTTGACGGCTCAATCGCAGCTTTTTTCTCCGCGACAAAGGCGCGCCAGGTCGTATTTTAGCAGCACCAAGCCAAGGCCTAGCAAGAAAAGGTCTTTAAAGATAAAGCCGTCGATCTTACCTAGCTGCGGCAGTAGGCTGAGCGTGCTCAGCGCCATGACGATCACGATGAGATCGCCCACGATGCCCGCCTTCGGCTTGAAAAAGCCCGCGATGAGCGAGAGATAACCCACGGTCTCTACCACGCCCAAAAAATAGCTCGCGCCGGCGTCCCCGAGCGCTGACGGCAAAAACGAAAGCTACGTCTGCGAAAAAAGCGGCTTTAAAGCCTCCACCTCGAACTCAAACCACTTGTAGTTGCCTATCACGGCAAGCACGATGATAACGGAAAGTCTGGCGAATATAATATCCGCGTCGCCTGCGACAAATTTTTTTACGATCTCCCTCATACGGCTCCTTTGTAAATTTTGTAGCGGTATGATAGCGAGCTTGCGTGTAGGCTACGTAAAGGGGCGAAATTCCAAATTTCAAATTCCTCGGCTTCATAAAATTCTACGCCTCCACAAAATTTCGTGGCTCTGCGAAATTTCAAATTCCATGCTACGCGCCTTAAAATTTAAAGCGGTCGCGGCAAAATTTCAAGGCGCGAAGTGGTGTGAGCTGCCGCGAAATTCCATCGAGCTTTGCGGCGTGCGCGGGCAAACCTCGGCGATGATATTGATCGCGACGCCCGTTTTAGCGGCAATCGCATAGATTTTAGGCAAAAACTTCGGCGCGAAGCTGAACAAAATCTCGTACTCCTCGCCGCTTTGCAGCGCAGCCTCGCTAGGGCGGGCGATCCAGCGCGCACCCACGCCGCTAGCCTCGAGCAGTCGGGGCAAATCCTGCGCGAGCCCATCGCTAATGTCCATCGCCGCGCTGATGAACTTCGCCGCCTTGTAAAAAAACTTATCGCGCAAAACAGGCCTAACGAAGCGCGAATTCTTTGAAATTTTTGCACGCAGATCCTCGCGCAAGCGATATGAGCCACTACCCGGCACAGGATTTTCGCCTGCAGAGCTTTGCAACGTAGAATTTTCGCATGCGAGGCTTTGCGCCGTATAATTCGCTGCGGATTTTTGCGCAATAAAATTTCCGATAGAATTTCCTACGCTCAAATTTTGCGTCGTAAAATTTTGCTCAAAAAACTCCGCGTCCCGATTTTGCGTCGCGGAGCCCTGCAAGCCGTCATACGAAGCGTGAGTATCTAAATTTTGTGTTATAGAGCCCTGCGACACGCTGCACGCGGTGTAAGCATCCAAATCTTGCGTAGAATTTCCGTTATCAGGGCTCGGCGCAGAAATTTTGCCATCAAAGCTCTGCGTAGAAATTTCGTTGTCGAACTGCGTAGAAATTTTACCGGCAGAGTCGTCATAGCCGCCGCTTTGCAGCCCGCTATCTTGCGCCGTAGGGCTCTTACGATCGTCTCTGCTCCGCGACACGGAATTTTGCGCCGAATTTTCGGCGTCCAGGCTTTGCGGCTCGGCGCGCGCAGATGAAATTTTATCGCCCGAGCTTCGCACCTCATCGCCAGGATTTTGTGTCGCCGAAGCCTCGGCGTTCAGACCCTGCGACTCATCGCTTAGACCTTGCACCGACGAAATTTTATCGTCCCGGTTTTGCGTCTGCGAGCTAGCGGGCGAAATTTCATCTCTTAAAAGCACCGCCAGATCGCGCCCGACGCCGCCTAGCTCGCCCGTATGCGCGATGAGATCGCCCACGCGCGCGCCGCTGCGAAACACGGGGCGCTTGCACTTGCCGATCAGGCTTACGCTAAGCGCGATACGATCCAAGCCGATCGTGTCGCCGCCGATGATCCGTATGCCCCACTCCCGCGCCGTCTCGCTCACGCCCGCACATAGCTCGTCGATCTCGCGCGTGCCGATCTCGCGCGGCAGCGCAAGCCCTAGCAGAGCGTATTTGGCGCGCGCATTGGTCGCGATCATATCCGAGATGTTTACAAGCATCGCCTTTGCGCCGATCTCGCGCAGGCTCAGCCAGCCGCGCCGAAAGTGCACGCCCTCGACGAAAAGGTCCTTGCAATACGCCCGCTCACCGATTACGGCGCAATCATCGCCATTAAGCTTCGATCTAAATTTCTCAAAAATATACCGCTCCTTATCCATGCGCCCTCCGTTAAATTAGCGTTACGCCGCAGCCGCGCGAAAGCTAAGAAGCCCGCATTTGCGGGCCTTTGTTTAAATTTCATCGCATACGCGCGGCAGGAGTTCTATGCTCCGCTTTGCAAGATTATAGCGTAAATTTAGATTTTCACCGCGCGAGTTTGGCTGCGGTTCAGTGCGGCTAGATAGCAAAATTGGAAATCGCGTGAGTTTTGAGACTTTGGTGTGGCTCGGTGCGAACGAGGCCCGCGATAAAACAATACGAGTTTATTTCTTGCATGCACCCGCCTATGCACACTCGCTCAGATGACGGGTCTTTAAAGCGGCGAGCTTGAAATTTTAAAATTTAGCGCAGCCGCAACGAGATTAAATTTAAACGCTGCGTAAGCGTAGCAAAGATAGAATTTAGCACTAAATTTAAAGCCGTAATGCGGCACGCAAGCAAGGAGATAAAATGAACGATACGAAACCGGACGAGCTGCTGCTAATCGTAAAAAGGGCTAGGCGTTTTTATGGGCCTTTTTATTCGGTAGTTAAAATTTTACAATTTTACATAGCCGTTATTTTTATAATGCTCGACAAGCCTTATGCGCCTATCGTAGGCTGAGTGATGCTAATCGGGCTTTTTTACGCAGAGATTATCCCGAATTGCTTTAAATTTATTGCGTGCTACGATGATCGCATAGTCGTGAAATATCTTTTCTGGGAAAAAGTTATCATGCTTACAGATATAAAGGAATTCACCGCATATAAAATTCCTATATCATTTAAACAAATTTTAGCCATAAGACTTAAGCCTAAAATTTATGATATATTGATTTATCTAGGCTCAATCTCTATACCGATGGACTACATAGCGAGCGATGATTTTGAAAAGCTGGAAATTCTACTAAAAGAACGCAATGTAAGATATTTCAATTTTAAAAATTTTAAATATGAATAAATTTTATATGAGGAGCAAAAATGGGTTGCGATCGCAGTTGTCAAACTATAAAAACAGGCGGGTTTTTTAATTTCGCCATAAAATTTCTTGTTGCAATATTTTTTTGCGATTGTTCTATTCGGCTGCGACGGTAATGAATGCCGCAACGAATACAATAATAAAGCGTTTTCTATTATAACCGATAATTTAAAGGATAAGGAAAATAGAGATTGGACGTGCGGGTCTATTGACAACTATGAATACTTCATAAATTTTTACGGACCTAGCAACGATGATTTAGAAACTTTATTAAAGAATGTAGCAGAAGCGGCACAAATTCCAAATGTCAAAATTACTATATCGGTTTATGAGAGATATTGGAAATGGGGCAGCAAAACTCCGCCACCATTTAGCAAGAATATATTAACCGTAAAATTAGACACAAAATCAAATTAAGGAAAATGAAATACTGAAATTTACAAAGTGTTTCTTTTTGATAGTCGCCGCATTTATATTATTCGGCTGCGACGGTAGGGAATGTCGGAATCAGTATAACGACAAAGCAGAAGAAATAATATTTGAAGGAATAAGAGATTTAAATCATCTAGGCGGTTCTTGGTCTTGTGGAAAAATTACCAATAGATATGAGAGTATAGTAAACATTTATGGCGCTAGAGATGATGATATAAAGTTGCTCTTAAATAATTTTTCAAAAGTTACCGACATACCAAATGTTAAAATCACGATAAATGTTTATAAAGGCATAAGGTTGGCAAATAAAAATTTACTGCCAAATGATGAGCCTATATTAATCTTAAAATTAAATACTCAATCGAGTCAAGCAGAATAAAATTTCGGGCGGCGTAAACCGCCCGAGATACCGCGCTAAGCCCTTACTGCTCGTAAAAGCCGCTCGGTTTGGAGATCGTGTCGATGTAGATGTTTTTGGTCTGGGTGTAGTGATCCAGGATCATCTTGTGCGTTTCGCGACCGATGCCCGATTCTTTGTAGCCGCCAAACGGCGCGCCGGCGTGGATCTGGTTGTAGGTATTGACCCACACGCGACCCGTCTCAAGCAGGCGTGCGACCGTGAGCGCTTTTGCGATGTCGCGCGTAAATACGGCGCCGCCTAGTCCGTAGAGGCTGTCGTTTGCCATGCGGACGAGCTCGTCTTGATCTTTAAATTTAATCACGACGCCCACAGGACCGAAGATCTCCTCCTGCGCCACGCGCATGTCGTTGCGCACGTCCACGAGTAGCGTAGGCTCGACAAAAGCCTCTCCCGCGCTATGTCGCTTGCCGCCCACGGCGATCTTAGCGCCCTCCTCTACGCCGATTTTTACGTACTCTAAAATTTTATCGGCTTGCTTTTTGTTGATCTGGCATCCCATCTGGGTGTTCGGATCGAGCGGATCGCCCACCTTGATGCGCTTAAATTTCTCCACTAGCGCCGGTACGAATTTATCGTAAATGCCCTCCTGCACGAAGATCCTACTTCCCGCGCAGCAGACCTGACCTTGGTTGAAAAGAATTCCCAGCTGCACGCCGTCGATCGCAACGTCGAAATCGCAATCGTCAAAGATGATGTTTGCGCTCTTGCCGCCGAGCTCAAGCGTAGCGGGGATGATCTTTTGTGCCGCGGCTAGCGCGATGCCTCTGCCGACCTCGGTAGAGCCGGTGAATGCAAGCTTATCGAGTCCTTTGTGGGTGCGGACGAACTCGCCCGCCTTGCTTCCCTTGCCGGTTACGACGTTGATGACGCCCTTTGGAAGTAGCGGTGCGATTAGGCGGATGAACTCCAAAATGCTAAGGCTGGTCTCGGAGCTTGGCTTAAATACGCACGTATCGCCCGCGGCAAGTAACGGAGCGAGCTTCCACGCGCCCATCAAAAACGGGAAATTCCACGGCACGATCTGTCCTACTACGCCGATCGGCTCGCGCAAGACGACGGATAGATAGCGCTCTTTTAACATATTGGCGCTGCCCTCCTCGCCCAAGATCACGCCCGCAAAATAGCGGAAATGTTCGATCGACCACGCTACGTCGACCGCGCGCGTCTCGCGGATCGGCTTGCCGTTGTCGATAGTCTCTACGGTGGCGATGAACTCGGCGTTTTGCTCTAGGACGTCGGCGATCTTGTTTAGCAGCGCGCTGCGCTCATAAACGCTAGTGCGGCGGAAGCTCTCAAACGCCTTGCGAGCTGCGGCGACCGCTCTATCGACGTCCGCCTTGCTAGCATCTGCGATCTTTGAAATTTTCTCGCCTGTAGCGGGATTAAAAACGTCTAGGCTCGCGCCGCCTTCGGCACCCACAAACTCGCCGTCGATGAAAAGCTTATAGCTTGGTTGGATTGTAGCCATGCTTACTCCTTATGTGAAATATGACATTTAATATTATATATCCGCGGCGATTAATGCGGCATAAATTTCGGAGCGAAAATCGGTTAAAATTTCGTAGTGTGTAAATTTGAGAAGCAATGCGACGTGCGCGAAATTTTAAAATTTAATCTACGCGCGCGACAGCGGAGGTTTTGAGCGGCTTTGAAGCGGCGCGAAATTTAACCGAGAGCGAGCGGCGAAATTTCAAAATGTAACGTTTATGAAACGAGAGCGAAAATTTGGCTACGATAAAATTTCAGAATTCGGCTTTGCTAAATTTTAAAATTCGGTTGCTTTGAAATTTTAAAATTTAGCTCCGTCGGAATTTTGAACTCGGCTTCGTTAAAATTTTGAAATTTTGTAAGGTAAAATTTTAGAAACATTTTGCGGAATAAATTTCTAAAACTATCTTTAGCGGATCGGGCGGGCGGTTTAAATTTACAGCGCGCGGCAATCGGTCGCGCCCGTAGCCAGAAAGGCAGCCTCCGATAAAATTTTAAAATTTTGCAGGATTAAATTTCTAAAACATTTTTTGAGATAAAATTTCTACAACTATCTTTCGCGCAAACTTTGCAAGCCTCCTAAAGCTCGCCCGTAAAACTCGCTTGGACATGGGCGACATCCGAGCAAGACGAAAGTGCGGCGCCGAAAGCAGCCGAAGCTGTTTTGCAAAAGTAGATGCAGGCGGCGTAACCCGCTTTCGCTCGTAGCTTATCGGGTACAGAAGACGTAACGCTCTCGGAATGGGGGAGGGAGGTAACTGTTCGCGCAGCTCGTGTGTACAGTTTCAGACGCAGAAGCCTAACCACTCTAGCGCAGTCGGACGCAGGGAGAATAGCTATTCGCCGTGGCTCACACACAACCTAGATTGCAGGAGCGCAATCGCTCGCACCGCAACCTAAACATAGTGATCCAACGCTCGCGCTGCGGCTCGCGGTTCGTTCGAGCACAGGGAAACAACTGCTCTTGCGTGTGTCAGGCTCATTTAAGCCAAAAAATCGAACTAGGCGTACGAAACTAATGTTATCGCAAAAACTGCGCGCTTTGAATTCGTTTGAGCAGGAGAGTGCAGACCGCTTAAAATTTTAAAATTTAGGCTCGAAAAAGGTCTCTTCGTGGATGTTGGCGAAGGCGGCTTGCAGGCTGATAAAAAACCTCGGATGGGCCTTTTCGTACTGCGCCAAAAGCTCCTTCGTAGCGGCGCGAGCGGTGGGCTCCTTGCCGCCATATTGCCTCGCGGGGCAAACCTCCTCCTCGCGCATGATCGGAAGCGCGTTATCTCTGGCACAGGCTGCGATTTGGCGCTCGCGCGTGAGAATGAACGGACGGATGATCACAAGCCCGTTTTCGGCGACGTAGCGCGGAGCGAGGGTGCGAAGCGCGCCGTTGAAGGTGAAATTCATAAAAAAGCTCTCCGCGGCGTCGTCGAGGTGGTGGGCGATGGCGATCTTATTAAAGCCGTGCTCGAGCGCGTAGGAGTAGATGTATCCGCGCCTCATACGCGAACAAAAGCTGCAAAACGTGGTGTTTGCGCGGATCTTTTCCTTGCCGAATTCAAAAATTTTAGTATCGATTATCTCGTAGGGGATCTCGTGCTCTTTAAAATGGGCGCTTATCTCGCGCAGATCCTCGCCGATACCGTAGGTGACGGTAACGGCTCGAAACTCCCAATCTAGCGGGCTTACGCTTTGGAAGTGCTTCAGCACGTGCACCAAGCTCATGCTGTCCTTACCGCCGCTAAGAGCTAGTAAAATTTTATCGCCGCGCTCGAACATCTTGTATTTGGCGTTGGTTTGTCCGACCCGGCGCAGTAACTTTTTGGAGAGGTTTATCATAACCTTTCGATCATTTTTAGGACGAAATTTGCGCTCGTTTGCGCGCTTTTTACCATAAACTCGTCAAAGTCGAACTCGGCTTTGTGTCCCGCCTCGTCGCTTATCGCGCGCAGCACGCAAAACGGCACGCCCAGCGCGTCGCACACCTGCGCTACGCTCGCTCCCTCCATCTCGACCGCGCTCGCGTCAAATGTCTGCTCGATCCAGCTCTTGCGCTCCTCGCCGCTTACGAACTGATCACCGCTAGCGATGACGCCCGATTTTAGCGTGATGCCTAGCTGCTCAGCGACGCTTTGCGCGATAGAATTTAGCCTCGCATCGGTTTGGACTGAAATTTTACTTCCAGGCACGAATCCGTGCGGATGCCCAAACGCCGTGATGTCCAGATCGTGCTGCACGAGCGAGGTGGCGTATAAAATTTCGCCGATCTTGATGCCGTGCTTCAAAGCCCCCGCGACGCCCGTAAAAATGAGCGCGCGCGCGCCGAATTTCTCGATCATAACCGTAGCGGTCAGGGCGGAATTTACCTTGCCGATCTTCGAATACGCGATCACTAGATCGTGGCCGTTAAGCTTAGCGGCGTAGAATTTATTATTCGCGTGCTCCACAGCTTCCACGCTCACACCCCGCTCGCGCAGCGCGGACAGCAGCGGCTCGATCTCTTCGGGCATCGCGCCTAAGATCGCAACTTTCATCTATTCTCCTTTGCAAATTTCAGAAACTCGTCTAGGCTCGCAAGATCCATGATGCTGAAGGTCGGCTTTTGTGTGATCTTTTTGTTTATCCCTTTTAAAACCGTCGCGCCGAACTCGACGAAGCAGTCCGCCTCACCCTCGTAATTTTTGATACTTTGCTTGTAAAGCACAGGGCCAATAAGCTGGGCTTTCAGTAGCTCTAGCGCTTCGGATTTTGTCCTATATGCGCGCGCCGTGGCGTTAGCGATGACAGGGGCAAAGCTCTCTTTTAACGCGGGGCGTAAAAATTCCAAAAGCTCGTCGCTGGCGCTTTGTAGCATAGGGCAGTGGCTCGCGACGCTCATATTAAGTAGCATCGCGCGCTTTGCGCCCGCGGCTTTAAACTCGCCCTCGAGTGCTGCGAGATCATCTTTTTTGCCAGCGACCACGATCTGCCCGTCGCAGTTATAATTCGCCGCCCAAACCTGCTTGCCTGCGCTCGTCGCATCCGCGCAAATTTTCTCGACCGCCTCGTCGGCAAGAGCCAAGATCACCATCATTCCGGCACCTTTGCCCTCGCAGGCGCTCTGCATAAGCCTGCCGCGAATATTTACTAGCTTTAGCATCTGCTTCGGCTCCATGCCTCCCGCAGCGCTTAGCGCGCTAAACTCGCCCAGCGAATGTCCTAGTAAAAACTGCGGAGCGATGTTAAGCTTTTCTTGATCCGCTCTTTCTTGCAGCGCCGCAAGCGCCATCATAGAATTTAATGCAATCGCGGGTTGCGTAAATTCCGAAACGTCGAGCTTATCGCTAGGCTCAAACAGTAAATTTTTAAAATCAATGTCGGTAAAGTCTGAAGCCTCATCCAAAAGCGCGCACGCAGAGGCGGAGTTCTCGTAAAACTCCCTGCCCATGCCTACGCTTTGGCAGCCCTGTCCGGGGAAGATAAAAGCAAATTTCATAAAAAATCCTAATGCTCGTGGTGGTGCCCGCCGCAGCACTCGTGACCGTCTGCATGTCCATGGCCTCCGCAACACTCGTGATCCTCTGCGTGATCGTGTCCGTGTCCGCCGCAGCACTCGTGCCCCTCGTGATGATTATGTCCGCAGCCGCAGCTGTGCGCGCCCTCCGGCTGTCCGATAAGAATTTCATCCGCCGTCGCTTCTCGGTTCTCGACGATTTTCACGTTAAATTCCAGCTCCTTGCCCGCATATGGGTGGTTAAAGTCGATGGTGACATCCTGCTCGCCGATAGCTTTAACGCTCACCCGGGTAGTCGCGCCGTCCTCCGCCTGGCCGAAAAGCTCCATACCAACGACCAGATCAATGCCCGCAAACTGCTCTTTAGGCAGGATCTGCACGGCGTCTTCTCTATACTCGCCGACCCCGTCGCTCGGGCTTATTAGAACCGTTTTGCTCTCGCCCGCTTGTAGATTTAAAATTTCATCTTCCAGCTTTTGGATGATTTGATCTTTGCCGCTAAGAAAGGCGATCGGGTCGGAGTTTAAATTTGACTCTAAAATTTCGCCGGTTTTGCCGTCTTTTAGCTCATAATGCATCTTTATAACTCGGTTGTTAGCCATAGTTTTCTCCTGTTTA
>NZ_CALKTS010000341.1 GCF_937997595.1 uncultured Campylobacter sp.
TATAGACGAGATCCTCGGGCGTAACGAGCGCATTCCAAGCGGCGATGAGATTTTCATCCATCTCGGCTACGTTTGCGCCTTTTCTAAAATTTGGATATTTTTTAAGCACCAGCTCGTGGCCGAAGTGCAGATCGGAAGTAAAATAAACGCTCATAAAAGCTCCTCAAATAGCGCAAGATCCGCGCCCTCAGCAAATAAAAATCCGCGGTTTATTGGCGGGACGGCGAGCCGCCTGCACGCTTCTTTAAATTTCTTGTCCATCGCCGCTTTGATATAGGGCGTTACGAGAATAAAATTTTTGCCCGCGCCGACGGCTACCTTGCCGCCTAGCACGCAGCCCGTGCCGTTTTCTAGGCAGCGCGCGCATTCGTTTCGTTGCGCCAAGCTTAGCACGAGTCCTAGCCGCTTGCACGCCTGATCGACGCCGCGAAGCTCGTTTGTGCCTCGTTTTACGAGGTAAATTTTAGGCGCGGGATTAGAAATCTCGGGAGCTAAATTTAACGCGTCGGTCGCCAAAAACTCAAAGCTTTTTTTCACGCCGCTAAAGTATTCGTCCAAAAAAGGCTCACTAAATTTCGCGCGAATAAATCCGCGTTTAAACCGGTCCGTTAAATTCGTCTCGTCGGTGAAGTATTTTAGGTTTCGCTCACGCAAAAACCGCTCCAGCTCGCACTTTCGCACGCCTAAAAGCGGACGAGCGATCGCGTAGTCCTCTCGGGCTTCGATCTCCTGCATGCCTAGCAGTTCACTAAGCCCCGCGCCGCGCCCAAGCTGCATCAAAAACCACTCGAATTTATCGTCAAACTGATGCGCTAAGACCAAATTTTCATAGCCCCGCTCGCGGCAAATCTCGGCGAAAAAATCATATCTAGCCGCGCGCGCTTCGTGCTCGAAATTTGATTCGCCCAGCTGCACGCTTTTTACGTAGATTTGTTTGTTAAATTTAGCCGCCAGATCTCGCGCCGAGGCAACCTCGTCTTTGCTTTGCGCGCGAACGTTATAATCCACGATCGCAAGGTCAAATTTCACGCCCGCCTCATCCAAAAGGTAAAAAAGCGCTGTGCTATCGACGCCATGCGAAAAGGCAAGCAGATTTTTGCCAGCCCGCAGCAAGGTTAGAATTTTGCTCGGAATTTCAGGCGGATTTTTCATCTCTCTTACGAGCTTCTTAGTACTCGCGCGAGCAGTCTATCGCCCGCAAATTCCGTGATCTCGCACTCGTATAGACCGCCTGCTTTTAGATTTTGCACGTAGCTTTCGTTGATTAAAATTTCGCCGTCGATGTCCTTGTCCCATGCAAGAGGCTTGGCGCCGTAAAAAAACTCGCCCTCGCTGCTGGCACCTTCGATTATTAGGGGTATCTTTTTGCCTACGAGCGCACGCATGCTGCTATCTATCGCCTCGCGCGTGATTTTTTCGATTTTATTCAGACGGCGGCTAATTGTCCGTGCGGGGATTTGCGGCATCGCAAAGCTCGCCGTATCCTCCTCCTTGCTGTAGGCAAAAGCTGAAATTCTATCAAATTTAAACTCCTGCAAAAAGTCGCAAAGCTCGTCAAATTCTACGTCTGTTTCGCCTGGGTGTCCGACGATGACGCCCGTGCGCAGAAATGAATTAGGCGCTGCACGCATTAAATTTAAAAGCTCTTTGATCCGCGCCGCGCTCGCGCCGCGCTTCATCAGGCTTAGCATTTTGTCGTTTATGTGCTGAATCGGCATGTCGAAGTAATTTGCGAAAACGGGTGAGCCCACGATCGTGCGGATGAGTCGCTCGTCGGTGCTGGTGGGATAGAGATACAGCACGCGCGCGACCTTTACGCCCTTTATTTTTTCGATGCGTTTTATCAGCGCGACTAGATCTATGTCCTGCTCGTGGACTCTTTCGTCGTCCGCGCTCTCGCAGCTAGAGCCCTTACCGCAGGAGAGCCTACTTTGAGCGGAAATTCCATCTGCCGCGTCGCCGCATGAGCCGTCGGAATTCTGCCCGTCGCGAAAGCTTGCAAAATTTAACTCGCCTTCGGAGCCTTTAAAATTCGATCCGTCCTTTTTGCCGCGTCTTAGATCGCGACCGAAGCTACTGGAATCCTGTGCGATAAAGCTAAAATCGTAAAACCCACGCGCTACCAAGCCGCGCACCTCTGCTTCGATGTCCTCGATACTGCGGCTTTTTAGGCGACCTTTGAAGCTCGGAATGGCGCAGAAAGAGCATTTTTGATTACAGCCCTCTGAAATTTTAACGTAAGCGTGGTAGTTTGAGCCCGTTATCACGCGCGAAGAGGTAAGCGCGGGACTTTGCAGATAGGTTTGCGGGCTGAATAAATTCTGCTTTTTTAAAATCATCTCATCGATTTTATCGTAGTCGCCGACGCCGCTGAAAATATCAACCTCGGGCAGCTCGCGCATAAGCTCGTCTTTGTAGCGCTGCATCAGACAGCCCGTGACGACCAGTAGCGCACCACTTTTTTTCTGCTCGCTAAGCTTCAAAATCGCACGGATACTCTCCTGCTTGGCGCTTGCGATGAAGCCGCAGGTATTTACGATCATCACGTCCGCACTCGCAGGCTCATCCGTGAGCTCGTAGTTTTGCAGACGCCCGAGCATGATCTCGGAGTCGACTAAATTCTTATTGCAGCCTAGAGAAACGAGATGGAGTTTTGCCATTTTACAGCCAGATATTATCGATCAGACGGGTTGTGCCGACCTTTGCGGCAAGCAGGATTATCGTATCGCCTTGCTTGATCTGCGAAATTTCATTAAATTTATAATCCACGAACGCTATGTAATCGACCGCCAGCGGCTCAAGCACGCTAAGCATCTTTTCGCGGATGATATTTAGGCTGATCTCGCCTTTTTTAATAAGCGAGCTGGCGTTTAGCAAGGAGCGCGAAAGCTTAAGCGCCATAAGCTTTCCCTCCTCATCCAAATAAGCGTTGCGCGAGCTAAGCGCGAGCCCATCGCTCTCGCGCACGATCT
>NZ_CALKTS010000342.1 GCF_937997595.1 uncultured Campylobacter sp.
TGCTCGCGCGTCAGATGATCGAAATTTACGAGGATTACAAGCGCGCGCAGGGCTATTCGCGCTACGAGATCGCGCAAAAACGTGAGGCTCTTGAAAACGTGCTCGTGCCCTACACCGAGGCAGAAAACCGAGCCTTGGCGCTAAGCGCGGGCTTTAAGCGCGTCGAGAGTATCTTTAAGTGGGCAAATTTTATGAGCTTCGCGGCGTTTAAATAGCGAGCGACATAACGCATATTTTGTCCAAAAGATTTAAGTTTTAAATTGTAACAGTGAGCATTTTAGAAAATTTGCAAAGCAAACATCACCTTGCAATATAAAATTTTGTTGCACTAAAGCTATTTTCATCGATTAAATACGCCATAGCGAGCGCAGTGGTACGTTTAAAAAGGATAGAATCTTTAATTTTGCGTTATTTATTCGGTTCTGTTTTAGTGTTCAACCCGGTATTTTCGTCGATCTTCTCACTTGCGACGCGCCTTTCAAAGCTTGCTATAAACTCGTCGTATTCGATTTTTTTAGCTCTATCGGCTTCATATTTTTTCATAGCTTTTTGAAAATTGCTACGTTCAAAAAATCATTCCAAATCGCGAACAATGCAAAAGCCAAAAGTCCCCATATATAGCCGCCGATAAAGAAATTTCCGGTGATACAAAATACGGCGCAGACTATTATGTCGGTCGCAATATAGCCCACTCCGCGTCTCCCGGCCGGCAAAATGGGCTCGGACAAACGATAAGTGCCTAAGGTATCTACGCCTTTTGAGATATTTTTCAAGCATTCTTTTTCTTTGCTATCATGGCTAGCGGGAGCATAGCCGGCGATTTCATCGCCTTCAAAAATATAAAAACCATCGTCCGTTTTTATTTTAAAAACGTCCGCGCCCTGCCCTTTTAACCGAAATTGCCATACCGCTGCATAAGCTGCATCATTCGAAATATCCACATCTGCGAGGCTGTCTGTGTGGGATCCGGACTCTTTTTTCACATCAATCGCGATACCGTGGAAATAACCCACAAAAATCCTTTAAAATTAAATTTACTCATCCGTACTGAATTTAGCCAACCTTCAAAAATTCCAAATAAATTTAAACATTTCGTAAGCGAGACGGAAGCCGAAATTCCAGGCATAAAAAAAGCGTCCGCCGTTTGACGGACGCCGTGTATAAATCGCGGGGCAAAATAAACGCCGCCGCGAGCAAAGGAGCTTATTTATCTCTTAAATTTAACTCGCT
>NZ_CALKTS010000343.1 GCF_937997595.1 uncultured Campylobacter sp.
TGTAGAATAATATTTATCCTTTGGGAATTGAAACGCCTAAATGGGCTTATTGCACGATTCGCGTAGGAGGTAGAATTCATCTTGTTGAAATCAAAACGGATTTACGCGATACGACTTTTACGGCGGAAATGGATAGAATTCTCATCTCGCTATAAAATTTAAAAAGATTAGTTGTGGCTGGGATAAGATACAGCATGGGGCACTTATGCGAAATTCATTCGGTTTCAATTCACCTACTAAATATGTTAAATTTATGGGTTAGGAATGAAATTTTGGAGTTACTCACAAATTAAAATTTTTAACGAACTATATATTTACCACAATATAAATAGATTTAAATGCAACTCATTTAATAGCAATTCAAAATATTTGTAAAAATGCACGCCAGGGATCTTAAAAGCTAGGTTAAAGAAGGAATTCTGCATTAATTTTAATTAAATACGCTACAAATTTAAGATCATGAGCCAAAGTATAGAATTTAAAATTAAATTAGATGATGCCAAAGAGGCAGAAAGATGGAAAAAATTTTATAAAGCAGAATTTGGTAGCATCCTCTGAAAGTGCAAAACAAAGAATATCGGCGTGGTCGTCATAAAAAGGAAAAATCATCTAAATTTAATGGATACTACCGCCTTTGCCACATAAAGTATAATAAATAAATGCCTCCGCCAATTATTTTTTAAAATTTTTAAAAAATTTCTTCAAAAGCGCCTTATAAAAAATCGCGAATTTCGACTCTTTTTTCTCATAAATCACGCGAAAGACGCCCTGTAGATCCAGCTTTTCTTGCAAAGTAATGTTTTGCACTCTACTCTCCTATAAGTTTTTTTATCTTATGCAGCACAAACGCAGCGTCGTCGCTATCGAGCTCGCACAACATCTGGCATATCGCGGTCGCGGCTTGCGGCTTGGTCGTGCCCAAGCGCCAGTCCTGATACGTCCGCATCGACACGCCTAACCTCTGCGCCATCGCGGCGTGCGAGATCTTTTTGCCGTTGTTTTTAGCTTCGACGGCATTGTGCAAAATGTTGAATATATCGCTCGTTTCTAACATATGAAAATTATACAAATTTATTCGTTAATTATACATAAAATCGTATAAAATGAATAAAAATCGTGTTATTCATAAGTAAAAATAGCAAAACACTTCGTTTATCCGTATGAATTATACAGAATACTGCATAAAATAAACATAAAATTTTATAAAATTTCGCATATTATGCCGTAAAGATAAACCGACTTGCACAAACAAGCATCTTACAGAACGGCACATTAAATTTTAAAATGGGGATAGATGAAATTTTACACATCGAAGCTTTTGGGGTTTGATTTTTTTTGATCGGCTCTGGTAGCAATTACAAACAAGATGGAATTTTACCCTATGCCGAGCCATATCTGCCGGCACAAAGAGCGTTTCAATTCCTAATGGAATAGAATTCTACGGAAAGGCGGTGAATGCGGGATATGTGAGTTTCGCATTTCAATTCCCGTTGGGAATTGAAACTATGGGCGACAGCCGCAGAGAAAAGCAAGCGACGAGGTAGAATTCTATTCCATTAGGAATTGAAACGTGATATACTTCATCACGTAGCCCGTGGCGTTGTGTAGAATTCCATCCCATTAGATAGAATTTCAAAGAATCTTGAGGTGCACAATCATAGAATTTAATGCGTTTCTATATATTAGGAAATAATCCATAATGAGGCAATTCCTAGCAAGCCTCCCTAGCAATTCTTAGCGGATAATCTTTATTGGCAAGATTTAACCCTTTTTCTTATCCTTCTTGTTCTTGCGGGAGGGGCTTTCCAGCTTGCGCCAAGCCTCGCTTTTTTGGCTATCCTCCATTAGCACTATCTCCCTGGCGCCGTTTCGCACGAGGTTTGGATCCACCGCAAGCTCCTTTGCATCGATCTTTTCTGGATAGTCTATGCGTGAGAGGATGCAGCGAAAGGCGTTTAGCCGCGCGATCTTTTTGTCGTTGCTGTCTAGGATCGTCCACGGCGCAAACTCGGTATTTGAAGCGAGCAGCATCGAGTATTTTGCGAGCGTGTATTGATTCCACAGCTCCTGTGATCTCGCATCCACCGGCGAAAGCTTGTATTGCTTCAGCGGATCGGTACGGCGCGATTCAAAGCGCCTTTTTTGCTCCTCTTTGGAGACTGAGAAGTAAAATTTAAACAAAATTATCCCCGCACTTACCAAAAGCTCCTCAAATTTAGGCACTTGGCGCAGGAAATCTTTGTGCTCGGCGTGAGTGCAAAAGCCCATCACCGGCTCGACCATCGCGCGGTTGTACCAGCTGCGGTCAAAGATCGTGATCTCGCCGCCGCTGGGTAGGTGCGCGACATAGCGCTGGAAGTACCACTGCGTCTTTTCGACGTTGCTCGGCTTTTCGAGCGCCACGATGCGGCATCCGCGCGGGTTTAGATGCTCGGTTAAGCGCTTGATCGTGCCGCCTTTGCCCGCCGCGTCGCGCCCCTCCATCAAAATCAAAATTTTTAGCCCCTTCTCTTTTACGAATTTTTGCAGCTTCAAAAGCTCAATCTGGTATCTTTCAAGCAGCGTCTCGTAGTCTTTGAACGAGATTTTTTCGTACTTTGAACTTTTAAATTCTATCTCTTTCAGCGCTATTTCACCCGTTTCGGTTTTGATCTCTTTGCTCATATTGCCTCCTAAAATTTTAAGGAATTTTACAAAAAAGTTCTTTATATTACACTATAAATTCATACTTATTACGTTAGAATGTAGGAAAAAATTTCAAAGGATAAAATTTGATAAGATCACTGATTTTGGCAGCGTTTTTTCTTTTAGGCTTGGGCGCCGAGCCCCTGAAACCCTCCGATGCGTTCAAGCTTAACGTGGCGGCGCAAAGCGATAGCGTAACGCTAAGCTTTGATATCGCGGACGGAATCTATCTCTATCAAAATGAGATAAAAATTTTCACTGACGGCGCGGAGGTGACGAATTTAATAAATCTGCCCGCCGCGACCGAATACAAAGATTATAAAATTTACGAGGGCAAATTTAGTATCGCCGTGCCTTTAGGCCTCGTGCTCGCAAATGCCCCGAACAGCGATGATTTCGTGCTTAACGGCGATTTTTTGGGTTGCACAAAGTCGGGCTTTTGCTACCAGCCGCAGCAGTTCGGCTTTAGCTTCAAGCGTACGGCGGAGGGCTATGAGATCGGTAAAATTTCAAACTCCGAGCTGAAAAAATATCGAAAAGGCGCAAATTCCGCGCATATTTCTGACACGTACAGCGCACAGAACGGGAATTTAAATTTTAAAAGTAATACCGCAGCTTCGGGCGTAGAGGCAAATTCTGAGGCAAACTCGCACGCGGCGGTAAATTCCGCGGCAAGCTCGGTGGAAAGCGCTGCGGTAAATTCCGACGAAACCTCCGCGCAAAAAACTTCTCGCGGCTTAAATTCCATCTCCGAGCAGGATAAAATTTTAAATATTCTTAGCGGCAAGAGCTTCATCGCGGCGATCGCGCTGTTTTTCGGCTATGGCGTGCTGCTCTCGCTAAGTCCTTGCGTCTATCCGCTCATCCCGATCCTCTCGTCGATCATCGTAGCGAAAACTTCCTCGAAGCCGAGCGCAAAAAAAAGCCTCGCCGTAAGCCTCGCGTATATTTTCGGGATGGCGAGCTCGTATGCGATTTTAGGGGCTTTCGTAGCGGTTTTTGGGCAAAATTTACAGGGCCTGCTGCAAACTCCGCCCGCGCTGATCCTAACCTCGCTCATATTCGCCGCGCTCGCGTTTTCTATGTTTGGATTTTATGAGATCCGCTTGCCTGCGCGCTTTCAAAGCTTCTTAAATAGCAAAAGCGAAAATGCTGGCGGCCTGATCGGAGTTTTTTCGATGGGGCTTATCTCGGCGCTCGTCGTATCGCCGTGCATCTCCGCTCCGCTTGCAGGCGCGCTCGTTTACATCGCGGGCAGCGGCGACGTTCTGCTGGGCGCGGCGGCTCTTTTTGCACTGGGGCTCGGAAGCGGCGCGCTATTGCTTGTGGTAGGGCTCGGCGGCGCACTGCCTAGACCCGGAGCTTGGATGGAGGCGGTGCCTAAAATTTTCGGCTTTTTGTTGCTTTTTACGGCGGTGTGGATTTCGCGCACGCTCATCGGCGAAAATTTAAGCCTGCTGATTTATTCGGTTTTGGGCGCGATTTTCGCAGGATTTTTGGGGCTATTTGACGGCGGCGCAGGCGGGATCAAGCGCGCTTTGGCTCTCGTAATCGCGCTATATTCGGCGCTGCTACTCGCGGGCTTTGCCAGCGGCGCGAAAGATTTTTCCAGGCCGCTTGGTAATCTAATCCCGCAAAGCACGAGATATTCCAGCGGCGGCCCCGGCGGCGAGAGCTTGCAAGCGGGCGAAATTTCTCGCGCTAAAAATTTAAGCGGCGCGCATTTTTCATTTATGCGCGATCTGGCGCAACTGCAGGGCGAAATAGAAAATTCCAAAAAGCCCGTGATAGTGGATTTTTGGGCTAGCTGGTGCAAAAATTGCGAGCAGAGCGAGCGAGCGTTCGCAGATCCCGCTCTTGCGGGCGCTCTTGATAAATTTAGCCTTTTAAAGATCGATCTTAGCGAAGATAGCGAGCAAAATAGGGCGATAAAAGCGCATTTCAACGTATTCGGCCCGCCTACGATTCTATTTTTCAAAGAGGGCGCCGAGATTGCGAACCTGCGCCAGATCGGCAGCGTAAATTCCGAAAAGCTGGCCGAAATTTTAACCGAAATTTAGTGAAATTTAGATAGATTTCAAACAAAATTTAGTTTTAAGGATTGCGCGATGATAAGCAAAAATAGGGCTACGAAAGAGACTAAAATCGAGCTTGAGCTGGAGCTTTACGGGTGCGGCGCAGCGCAGATACAAACTGGCATCGGTTTTTTCGATCATATGCTTAGCGCGTTTGCCAAGCACGCGTGGATCAATCTGAACCTACGCTGTGAGGGCGATTTGCAGGTCGATTTTCACCACAGCGTCGAAGACTGCGGCATAGTGCTCGGAAGCGCGATCAAAGAGGCGATCTATCCCGCGCAAAATATCGAGCGCTTCGGCGATAGCATCGTCGTGATGGACGAAGCCGCCGTAAGCGCCGCGCTTGATTTTTCCAACCGCGCGTTTTTGGTATTTGATTGCCCGAGCCTGAAGCGCGGCAAGATCGGCGAATTCGACGCCGAGCTCGTGGAGGAATTTTTCCGCGCTCTGGCTTTCAACGCAAATTTAACGCTGCATCTATGCCAGATCCGCGGCGAAAATCTGCACCACGTGGCGGAAGCCGCGTTTAAGGCGTTCGCCGTCGCATTTCGTCGCGCGATAAGTATCAACGAGCGCGCCGGCGTGCCTAGCACGAAGGGCGTTTTATAGCGACAAATGCGCGCCAAATTTAGCAACATTAGCAATTCGCGGTTTTGAAATTTTATCGGCGTTTGAAATTTTACTCTTGCCGCTGCTTGAAATTTGCAAAATTTCGCCATTGCTCTGGCAAAGCGCGCCGCTTTATTAAGATCGCTTACGCTGGCGGTGCATTTGCGTCCGCCGCGAAAACCACGAACTATGCTATATGAAATTTCGTACCGCCAGAGCGCTAAAATGTCGCTTTGCATATTAAAATTTAAAGGTAAAAGATGAATAATTTCGGATCGCTTATGGAGATTTTAAATGTGCTGTTTTTGATCTGCTTTGTTTGGCTTATCGTGTGTTTGATTAAATTTATCAGATCAAAAGACGATCCGGAGCGCCATAAAAGAGATAAAAAATTTCTAATTATTTCGACGGTTGCGTTTTTGTGCACCCTTACTCCGCTGGTATATTTTGAGTGGCTGCCGGATCTATTTATCTCGATCTCGGTTTTGATCGCGCTGCCGATAATTTCGTTTATTTTCCTCATCGTGTATTTGGTAAAATTTATTAAATCTGCTAAAAGCGCGCCCGAGCGCCGCAGAAAGATTAGAAATCTTCTGATCCTCTGCGCGTTTTTGTTCATAATCTTTTCGGCTGCCTTAATAGGCTTTTTATGGCTGCTTAATAGCGCGCTTGCGCATATGTGAGGCACAAAATGAGCGATGAAATTTTTCAAAAAACGATCGCCGTAATATTGACGGCTTGGGCGATCAGCGTTTGCGCACTAACCGCAGCGGCGCTGTATCTGCAGAGCAAATGCTCGATCATCTCCTATATCGCAAACGGAAACTAAGATGAAGCGCACAATTATCGCCATTTTGCTGGTGTTTATCTTGACGGCTTTCGATTTTACGTTTTACCGCCTCGTCGTGAAGCGATACGTAAATCAAAGCAGCGCCGAGATGCAGGCTAAATCGATCGAGCTGCATAAATTTCTGCCGTTTGAGCAGGGCTCGCAGATCGTGCGCGCCAGCTCCAACTTAAAACTTAGCGGCGATCTGCCGATAATCGACGGAGCGGCGGCTTTGTATCCCGTATTTTCGGCGTTCGTCGCGGCGAGCTATCCGAAGGAAAGCGTGGAGTTTGACGGGCAAAATTTCACGAGTGCTAGCAGGCTTAAATTTAGCAATACCCGCGGCGCATACAAGGCCATAAGCGACGGCGAGGCGGATCTGATCTTTGTCGCCGCCCCTTCAAAGCAGCAGCTTGATTATGCGCAGGAAAAGGGCGTGCGCTTGCGCTTTGTGCCGATCGGGCTGGAGGCGTTCGTCTTTATCGTAAATGCGAATAACAAAGTTTCAAGCTTAAGCTTGGATCAGGTGCGAGGAATTTATTCGGGGCAATATAGCGACTGGTCGCAGCTCGGCGGCGAGCGCATGCGAATAGATGCCGTGCAGCGAAACGCGGGCAGCGGCAGCCAGAGCGCGTTTTTGAAATTTATGAGTAAGACGCAGCCTAAGCGCAAGATCACGGGCTTTTTCGGTAGTGCAATCGGCTTTTCGTTTCGCTATTACGTCGAGGGGATCGTGCAAAACGGCGGCGTGAAGATGCTTAGCCTAAACGGCGCGTATCCGAATAAAGAAAATATCTCTAGCCGCAAATACCCGCTCGTAGCCGAAATTTACGCGGTTTACGATGAAAACAACAAAAACGAAAATATCCGCACGCTGATAGATTGGATCCTTTCTCCGCAGGGGCAAAGCATCATCGAAAATAGCGGCTACGTGCCGATTAAGGGCTAAGATCGCAGCTTAAATTTATACGGCGTTTGCCAAAAATTCAGCCAAATTTCGTTAAAATCACAAAATTTCAAAAAACGGAAAACGAAGTGATAAAGATCATATTTTTAGACGTAGACGGCTGCCTTAGCGACGGCGGGCTGTACCATTCAAACGGCGGCGAAGAGATGAAAAAATTTAACGTAAAAGACGGATTCGGCATCCAGGAATGGCAGCGGCTGGGGCTAAAGGTCGCGATCATCACCGGCAAAAGCTCGCAAATCGTCGCAAACCGCGCGCGCGAGCTAAAGATCGATACGCTCTTTCAAGGCGAAAAAGACAAGCTCTCAAGGGCGGAGCAAATTTTAAAAAATTTTAACCTAAGCTTCGATGAGGCCGCCGCGATCGGCGATGATATAAACGACGCGAAGCTTTTAAATGCGGTCGCGATCAGCTTCAAGCCCGCCGATGCGCTAAGCTCGCTAAAAGCAGACGTCGCGCTAAGCAAAAACGGCGGCTGCGGCGCGGTGCGCGAGATGATCGAAATGCTCGTCGATAAAAACGGCATGCGCGAAGAGTGGAATAGCAAATGGCTGTAGTTTCGCAAGCGCGCGCGAGGGGCAAAATTCTGCGCAAATCAAAGAGGGTCGAGCGATGGTGATAAAAATTTTCTACGTCGCGATTGCGATCTTTTGCGTCGCGATGGTGTTTTTAAGCGTACAGACGCCGTATTTTAGCGATATGTTTAGGCAGGATCTAAGCATTGCGAATATGGAGATGAAAAAGATCGTCGATTATCAGATCGGCGAGCGCGTGGATGCTAAATTTACCGCGGACGGCGGCACTCGCTATAAGGATCGCGACGAGTTTGTAAATTTTAAAGCCGAGGAGATTAGCGCGGATCTAAATCACACTTTGGTTTCAAAGACCGCGACGCGCGCAGGCGAGCTGATAAAATTTAACGGCGACGCGCACTACGTAAATAGCAGAGGCTTTGATTACACGGCGCAGGAGATTATCTACGATACGAGCAGCAAGATCGTCCGCTCCGACGTGCCATACGTGCTGCGCCAAGGCGGCGACCGCATCACGGGCGCAAGCATCAGCTACGATACTAAAACCAAACAAACAAACTCAAAAGGAATCCACGCATGGTATTTAATAAAAGATCAAAACTCCACAAACTAATACTTTCAGCTGCGCTAATTGCGGCCTTTGGCGCGACTACTCTTAGCGCCGCGCAGGAGCAGGTCGAGGTCACGGCGGATAATTTTTTCGCCGACGAGATCAAGCAGATCAGCGTCCTAACAGGCAATGTCCGCATCAAAAAGGGCGCTTACGATACGCTAAATTCCGATAAAGTGACGATCTACTTCGACGCCAAGCGCCAGCCTACCAAATACGTCGCGACGGGAAACGCAAATTTTAAAATTTTACTCAATCAGAAGCATTACGACGGCAAGGGCGGCGTGCTGACCTACGATCCTACCATCGAGGCCTACACGCTCGAAAACAACGCCTATCTGCACGAGGCCGAGACCAAAAAGGAGGTTTACGGCGATAAGATCATCGTAAATCGCCAAAAGGGCACCTACGAAGTAAAAAGCGGCGGCGGCGAGAAAAAGCCCGTGCGTCTGATATTTCAGGTCGAAGATCAAAACAAATGATCTATCCTAGCAGCGCGCAGTTTATCACCTCCGCCGCAAATATCGCGGGCGCGCCCGAGTTTGCGATGAGCGAAGTGGCGTTTTTGGGGCGTTCAAACGTCGGCAAAAGCAGCCTGATAAACGCGCTTACCGGGCGCAAAAATCTAGCCAAATCAAGCTCGACGCCGGGCAAAACGCAGCTGATAAATTTTTTCGAAGTTAAATTTAAACAAAAGCTTGTCGCAGACTCGGACGGCTCGCAAAATGAAACGTCATCCGATCTAGCAAGCAAAGAGGCTTTAAGCTCGGCTGCAAATTGCGCGCAAGATCACGCGGAGGCTGCGGCGTCTGAGCGAAATTTAAAGCAGGATTTCGTTTTAAATTTAAAAAGCGCCTCGGCGGATTTTAGATCGGATCGCGAGACAGATCTTGTGGCGGCTTTTGCGCCGAATTCCGCGCAAAACTCCGAATTAAATTTTACAGGTAGATCCGCGCTAAGCTTAGCGGGCAACCCCGCCTTTTCGGATCTTGCTAGCTTGGGTGAAAATATCTCTTTGATCTTCGTGGATCTGCCGGGGTTCGGGTATGCCAAGGTTTCTAAAAAACTGCATTATATCTGGCAGAAAAATCTCGACGAATTTATCAAAGAGCGCCTAAATATCAAGCTTTTCGTCCATCTCATCGACGCGAGGCAGTTTGATCTTACGATAGATAAAAATTTGCAAAACTATCTCGCTAGTTTTCTGCGCGGCGATCAAAAGGTCGTGAGGCTCTATACCAAAGCCGACAAGCTCAATCAAAGCGAGCGCGCAAAGCTTTTGAGGCACGATCCGCAGGCCGTTTTGGTCTCGACGCTAAAAGGCGGCGGGCTGCAAAAAGCGCGCGAGATCATCGTGCGCAGGGCGTTTGGATTATGAAATTTCTAAATTTAAATACGTTAAATTTAACGGCGCAGAATTTCAAAATAATTAAATTTAGCGGATATAAAATGCGCCGCCAAGATCGCGCAAAGATTAGGGAAAATTTTAGATGATACGGCTAAAAAAGGCGCGCCTTTGCGACATTTCGAGTATGCAAGAACTCGTAAAAGAGGAGGTTCAAAACGGCGTAATCTTGCCGCTTGAAAGCGATGAGATCGCTGCCAATATCCGCTCATACGTGCTGGCGTTCGGCTGCGATTCTAAGGCGGATACGAGCTTTGGTTCCAAGGAAAACTTGAGTTTTGATTCTAAAGAAAATTCCGATTCAAATTTAGCCAGGAATTCCGATTTAAATTTAGCGCGCAATGCCGATTTAAATTTAATCCAAAGCTCCGCCGCAAATTTTGCCAAAAATCCTGCCCAAAATTCCGCCGAAAATGCCGCGGGTAATTTTGCGCCGCAACTAGCTACGCCGCAAAGCGTAGCACAGGTCGTATCCGAGGCGGGCTGCGCGCAAGCGGGCAAAGAGCAAATTTTACGGAGCGAATATTCACAAAGCGCGGGCGTTTTTCAGAACGATCTTTCGCGGCTTTGCGAATCGCAGTCCGCAAAAAATGCCGAAATTTTGGCGGGCTTTGCTTCGCTTAAAATTTTTAACGCAGATCTTGCCGAGGTGCGCTCGCTCATCGTCGCTCCGCAGTTTCGCAGGCGGGGCATTGCCAGAGCTATCGTAAATGAGCTGCTAGACGAGGCGAAATTTTACGGGCTAAAAAGCGTATTTACGCTCACCTATCAAAAGGAATTTTTCGAGCGGCTGGGTTTTACCGAAATCCCAAAGGACGAGCTGCCCGCGCAAAAAATTTGGGCCGATTGTATTAAATGCAAAAAGTTTCCGGTATGCAACGAAATCGCACTTATCTATACGTTATAGCGGACACGCTTTTTAGCGCGGGAGTTCTTTTCTACCTGCTTTTAAGTGCGGTGTATAGGGGGCTGCCGCCGCTGATCGGATTTTTTTTCACGGCGATGGTGGTGCAAAAATATGAAAACGACGTAAAATTTAAAAAGTTCGGCTTTACCTGGTTTTTCTCTATTTTTTATCTGTTTTGCGCCGAGCAGATCCACGGATTTAACCTATTTAGCGTGGCTATCGCGTATTGTATATTTTATTTCGTGGTCTATGAAAACTCATTTAAATATATTAAATTTAGAAATTTTTTGATCTGCTTTTACGTGATGATTAGCTATGTTTTGGTCTTTGTGGTGAGCAACGCGATCTCGGCGATCAAAAAGAGCGAGTATCTGCCTCTAAGCGGCGAGTATTTAAATTACATCGTGATTGAAATTTTGCTTGCTCTGCTCTTTTTTAAGGGGCGGCTGGTATGAGGCTGAAGTTCGTATTTGCTTTCGTGATACTATTTTTTAGCATGCTTTTGGTTAGAATTTATTATCTTTCGATCAAATCAAACGAATTCTACGAGCAGGTCGCTAAAAACAACGTCATCTCTACCGAATACATCCCGCCGGTGCGCGGTCAAATTTTAGACGCTAAAGGCCGCCCGCTCGCGATAAACAATCTCGGCTTTTCGCTATCGATCGCGCCGCATCTAAAAGACGCCGCGCTGCAAAGCGAGCTGAATAACATCTCGCGCTACTTCAAAGATCTCAATGTCACCGCGATGAGCAAGAGCTACAAGGACGCGAATTCCGCTTACAACCAAGACTTTATCGAAGTCGTGCCGTTTTTGGACTACAACGCCACGATAGAGCATTTCGCGAGCTTGAGCCTGCACGAAAATATCAAAATTTCGCCCGCTTCGCAGCGCTTCTACCCTTACGGCGCGCTTGCTTCGCACATCATCGGCTACGTAGGCCGCGCTAATAAAAAGGATATCCAAAGCAACCCCCTAAGCGCGCTTACCGGATACAACGGCAGAAGCGGCGTCGAGGGGTATTATAACGAGCTTTTGCAGGGCAGCAAGGGCGAGCGCAAGACGAAGGTTACGGCGCTAAATCAGGTCGTAGAGGAGATCTCGATGCAAGAGCCCAGCAGCAGCGAAATTTCGCTTACCATCGATCTTGAGCTACAAAAATACCTCGAGGAAATTTTTAAAGACAAGGACGGCGTAGCGATCGTGATGGATCTGCGCGACGGCGCTATCATCGCGGCGGGCAGCTTCCCAGAGTACGATCTTAACACCTTCGTGGGCGGAATTTCGCAGACGCAGTGGGACGAGCTGATAAAAGACCCGCGCCATCCGTTTACGAATAAGCTCGTAAATGGCCTCTATCCGCCCGGTTCGGTCATTAAGATGGCTGTAGGGATGAGCTTTTTAAACAGCGGCAAGATCAACGAGAACTGGAGCGTGTTTTGCAGCGGCGCGATAGAGCTAGGGGGGCGAAAATTCCGCTGCTGGAAGAGCTGGGGTCACGGCCGCGTGAGCCTAGTAGAGGCGATCAAGGGCAGCTGCGACGTGTATTTTTACGAAGGCTCGCTGCTGGTGGGGATCGACTATATGTCCGCGTATCTGCAGCGTCTGGGTTTCGGTAGCAAAACGGGCGTCGATCTGCCCAATGAGTTTGTAGGCACGATGCCTAATAAGGCCTGGAAAATGCAGAAATTTAAGCGCGCGTGGTATCAGGGTGAGACGGTCAATGCCTCGATCGGCCAGGGCGACGTGCTCGTCACCCCTATGCAGGTGGCGAAAAACACCGCGCAGATCGCCGCGGGCAAGGCTATCACGCCGCATTTTTTAAAAAGCATCGACGGTAAGCCGGTAGAATTTACCCCTACCGAGCTTTTCACGCCGAAAGAAAAGGCTCAGCTGCCCCTCGTGCGACGCGGTATGTATGAGGTCGGCAACAACCCCGACGGAGGCACCGCCTACAAGCTCATCCATACCGCGGTCGTGCCTCTAGCGGTCAAGACGGGCACCGCACAGGTCGTGGGCATCTCTCAGACCGCCAAAAAGCGAATGAAAGAGGCCGATATGGACTACTTCCACCGCTCCCATGCCTGGATGACGAGCTTTGGGCCGTACGACAAGCCGCAATACGCCGTAACCGTGCTAGTAGAACACGGCGGCGGAGGCGGAGGCGCGGCAGGTCCCGTAATAATGCAAATCTACGAAAAACTCGTCCAGATGGGCTACATCGACGCCAACGCAACGACTATCAAAGACAGCGCAAAGAAAACGAAGTAGGATGGAATTTAAAATTATAAAATTTTACAATTCTACTCGTCCTTCACGGGCTTGGAATTTTATCTAGCTTAGATGGATTTGAAATTTTAAAATTTATCCGCTTTTGTAAGTCTGAAATTTTAAAATTTCGTGCAGGCTAGAGGTATAAAATTTATCTTGTCTTTAGGATTTGGAATTTTAAAATTTCATACAACCCATGCCTCGTCTGTTTGGAATTTTAAAATTTAGCGCAGTGCGGTAACGTTAAATTTTAAAATTCTACCTAGCAATGGGCTTGAAATTCGGCAAGGCTAAATAATTTTTAAATTTTAAATATATACTAAGAATAAAAAGATAGAATGCGCCAAAATTTTTACAAAACGGGATTTTATGAGAGACTACGATAAAGAGCCATTGATCATAAACGATTACACCGTCTATCATGTATTTTCCTGGAGCATATTTACTTGCATATTGGGTTTTTCGCTTTTGGGTTATGATCTGATTACGACTGGCACTACGGGAAAATTTAGCGCTTTCGGTATCGTTTCTTTAATTTTTGTGACATATTCTTTCATACGGCTAAGAATTTCGGCGGAGCAAAATTTTTCTAAAAATCCGAGCTATTTTTATTTTTCAAACAGCCTGATCCGCTACGTCGAAAATATAGATATGAAAGATAGCATAATTTCCGAAACCAAAATAGCCCCCGATCCGTCCGCAAATATATCTAGCGTTCATTTCTGCGTAGTATGCGAACTAGAAAACTCTTACGGCAGGTTCCATTATTTAAGCTCGTATGAGTTATATAGATATTCTAGCATAGGCGTTCACATCGGCAAACTAGTTCTTTATCTAAGGCATCTAATACTATATTTTATATTTGCTCTGCCGTATAAATTTACAAACTCAAAAAGAGCTCGGAGCCCCTTTGGCTGTTAAAAAGAAATTTCGTCGTTAAATTTAACAACAGAAATTGCTTTTTAATAAATGCCGTATCTGCAAAAGAATATCATGAGCTGCTGCAATATTTCAAGGCGCTAAACGTAAAAATAGAAGATCGGACCGACTTTATACCGCAGGCTCAAAATAGCGGTTATTTCACCGATAAAAATGAAATTTACAGCGACAATTTTAGCGATACGCAAATTCCGAAGAAAAATTTTAAATGGAAGCTTAAAAAATTTTTTAGTATTGAATAAGTAAGAAAGGAAAGTAAAATGTCTAAAGATACAGAAATGGCACAACGTGCAGCAGATGAGATGTATAATTTCGCTATGGGGATAACCAATGGTGGCGCATCATTAATAGAGGAGAAGGTACCCTCTAGAGTAGTTGGTTTTGCACTTACTGGTGTAGATATAGTTAAGGATTATACATTACATCCTAACGAAAATCATTATCAGGCAATAGGAAGAACTGTTGGTAATATGCTCGGTGGCGTTGCACTATATAAATTTCAAAATTTAAAAATATTTAATAAATATACACAAGAAACAAAAGCTGGTGCAGTTGCATCCGGATACGAGATTATTGCCCATGTTAATCCTGGAGATATATTTTCTGATTTTTTCAATACATTTGTAGCCCATGCCGACAGATTTTATGAAGAAATATTAACCAATAAAACCTATTTTGAGCAGATAAAAAATGGCATAAAAGATAACTGGTTAACTAATTTCTCAAATTATTTTGATCCTGATGGCGACGGAAATGTATCTGCAAGTGATATAGTTAATGGGTATAAAAAATTATTCTCTCCGCCTGCAGCGTTTGGAACTACAGAATTTGAAGAACAATTTAAAGTCAAAAAAGAGGATCTTTTAGCAGATATTTCTTTAAAAGATAAAACCCTTACCTTTACTACCCCTACATCTACCGCCACTGCAGGCGCTATAGGTGCTACAGGTGCGCTAAGCGGAACCGCTGCAAGCTCGCTGCTATCCTCTGCCTCCGCAGCTCTTAGCGCCATCAATGCAGCCTTAAACTCGGGCGGAGCTATCGAGCATCTGGCCATTAACAATCAGACCTATGATGTCAAGCAACTTTCAAATTTGCAGATTAGAAATATTATAGATAAAATTCCTGAAGTATCGTTTTTACTCTCAAATATCCTGATAAGACCGGGCGAGAAGCTAGATCTGGGAGAGGGTAGAATTTACACCGTTAAAAGAGGCGATACCCTATCGCAGATAGCCGCCAGATATGGACTAAAAACCAAAGATGTGGTTATGAAAAATATGTATCTGGTAGATGAAGGCAGGATAAAATTTCAGCAAGATAGTATTTTGATACAGACAAACACTTATGAATTAAACTCTCAAGCATTCGATACCGCTCTAAACGGTCTTGCTTACGCACAATCCGTATTGGCAGCAGGTATGCAAGCGGGCGCTGCGGATATAAACGATGCCCTTATGAGCTACATAAATAATTCAAACGCCTATCTAAACTCTCAATTTAACTTCTCCATCTACGACCCTCTCGCCCTTGATCTTAACGGAGACGGCAAGATCGGTATAAAT
>NZ_CALKTS010000344.1 GCF_937997595.1 uncultured Campylobacter sp.
TCTGCCAAGCAAAATTTTAGCAAGCTCCGCAAAAAGCGTCCGAAAGACGCCGCAAATTAGCCTATATTCTCTCCCGCTATCATACCAAACGTTAAGCAGTCAGCAATCGCCACGCTACCTAAGCGGCTAGCTCCGTGTACGCCGCCGGTGATCTCGCCTGCAGCAAATAGTCTAGGGATCGGCATCTCGGTTTTTAGCGAGATGACCTGGGCTTTGGTATTGATGTCGATACCGCCCATCGTGTGGTGGAGCTTCGGCGTGCCGCGTATAGCGTAAAAAGGCGGTTTAGAAACGTCATAGCCGTCAGTAGTAGTTTTATCTAAAGGCTTGCCAAAGTCATCATCTTTGCCTGCTTTTACGAAGCCGTTATAGCGCTCGACGGTCTTTTTTAGCTCATCGGCTGGAATTTTATAAAATGCCGCAATTTCATCGATGCTATCAAATTTTTTTAAAATTCCCGAATTTAAAGGCTTTTCGAGCTGCTCGGGAAGTAGGGCTTTTACGCCGTTTGCGTCGCAGAAATTTATCGGATAGTTGCCGTCGGTACCGATGACCTTAAACATCGCCTGAGCCCTAGTGCGGCGGTCGGCTAGCTCGTTCATATAGCGTTTGCCCGTTTTAGGGTTTACCGAGATGCCGTAGCGGAAGCTTGCATTTACGTTAAACAACGAACCTACTCCGAAACCTTTTTCATCTGGGCAAGCCCATGGGCCAAACTGTATCCAGCTAAGCTGCACGGGAATCGCACCGATTCTAAAGGCTTCTTTCATCGCGCCCGCCGTAGCGCCGGGATGATTTGTGCTATCCGTTTCTTTGGTTATCGAAGGGTCTTGCACCTCTCTAAAAAATACGTCGCGACAAAATCCGCCCGCTGCCAAAACTACGCCTTTTTTGGCTTTGATCGTCTTTTTCTCGCCGCTTGTATTTTCGACATCGTCTTTTAGACTATTTGGGTCAAATTTGTAGTTTTCTCTGATAATTACGCCCTCTACGCCGCCATCCTCGCCTAAAACGAATTCATCAAATTTTGCTCTTTGTCTAAGCTCCGCACCCTGTAAATTTTTAAAATACTCGACCATCGGCTGAACGATGCCCGAGCCGCTGCCGTTAGTAGTTTGAACGGTTCTTGGGACGGAGTGACCTCCCAGATGCGAGAGTTTATCTATGTATTTTACGCCGCATTTTATGGTGAGCTTATACGCGTCTTGCGCGCGGGTAGCGATGGTATCGATGAGATCGACGTGGTTTAGGCCCCGACCCGCTTTCAGGCAGTCTTTGATAAAAAGCTCGTTGCTATCTTTCACGCCCTCTGCTTTTTGTTTGTCGTTATTGGGCACTGCAAATAAGCCGCCGTTGATGACGCTGTTGCCGCCGACGCGTCCCATTTTTTCTAGGATTAGGACTTTATTGCCCTTTTCGGCTGCGGTGATACCAGCTGCTAGTCCTGCAAAACCGGAACCAACGATGACTACGTCCCACTCTTCGTCAAATTTGACGTCTTTAGCGTTAACCGCAGCATTTGCGTTTACGGAGCCGAGCGCTAAAGCTCCCGCGCCAACTAGGCTCATTTTGAGCAGATCACGTCTTGAAACGTTTTCCATGATGTCTCCTTTATTTTACCGTTATACGGTTTTTTCAGATGCCTAATTTTGGGAGAATTATACCCAAAGTTAAATAAAAGCAAAATAATATTATTTAAAAATTGTTTTTAAATTTTAAAAAACCGCCGCCGCTAAAAAGCCGCTTATCGGCTGCTTGCTAGTTCTAAATTTAGTCAAATTTTAAATTTAAATCTCTACTAAAATTTTGTGCGCTATGAAAGCGTGTATCCTGCGCCGGATAAAAGACCCGCAAAGCAGGTCTTCATTTCTCGCAAAGCTTGCCGCATGCGTCGGCGCGGCATCTGCTGCAGTGAGTCATCTGCGCCATTGAGCCGCCGATTAGATTTCGCATGCTGCGAATTTCTTCATTCGAGGGCGATTTGATATTTGCAAAAGGGGTGCCATGCACGGGGATCATCGCCATGCAGTTCATAATATCGGCCTGCCACTCTTTGGCTTTTTTCGCGATTTCGGGGACGTGATCCATATTTACGCCAGGTATTACGACCGTATTGATCTTTACGATCATACGGGCTTCTTTTAGTTTGCGAATCCCTTCCTCTTGGCGCTCCCCAAGAATTCTAGCACCCTCTTCGCCGTGATAAATTTTGTTTTTGTGGCGCACCCACGCATAAATTTTGCCGCCCACTTCGGGCGTTACGGCATTAACGGTTACGGTCACGTGGCTCACGCCGATGCGCACGATATCATCCACGTGCTCGGGCAGGGACAGGCCGTTTGTGGATAGGCAAAGTAGGGCGTGAGGGAAGCGGGCTTTGCATTTTTCAAAAGTCGCTAGGGTCTTATCGGCATCGCACATAGGATCTCCGGGCCCTGCGATACCGATGACCGAGATATCTTGCCTAAATTTAAATAGATTTTCCACGTATAGCGCGGCCTCGTCCGGGCTTTGCACCCTCCCCGTTACGCCGGGTCGATTTTCGTTGGCGCAGTCGTAGATGCGGTTGCAAAAATTGCATTGGATATTACAATGCGGCGCTACGGGAAGGTGCACGCGCCCGTAGGCGGCGGACGCTTTTTTGCTAAAGCAGGGGTGGTTGTCGAAGGAGGGTTTGGCGAAAAAATTCATCAATCTTTTTTCCTTCCGAATTTGATGGCGTCCGCGTGGCAAACATCCATACAATCGCCGCAGTTTGTGCAGTTCATCTCGTCCGGTCTCGTGCCCATTTCGCATTTGCGCAAACAGGCGTTGCAGTTATCGCAGGCGTCTGTTTTATAAACGCGAAATATTGAAATTTTACGCAGCAGCTCCATTATGCCGCCGCTAGGACAGGCGAAGCGGCACCATAAATTTGCGACGATCAAGGACGCGGCGATGAGAGCTACGACGACGGCGGTGCGAACTGCCCAGTACCAGTCGGAAAATTTAAAGGACATGATAACGGCGTTTAGGTACTCGTCGCTGGTGCGGATAGGGATCATGACGCGAGGATTGCCGTAGATAAAATATACGCCCGCGCTAAGCAAAACGGCTAGAACCATGCCTATTTGCACATATCGTAGCTTCCTGTTATTTTTTAGCTTAAGCTTAAAAGCGGCAAATTTGCCGAGCATTTGATTGACGAATCCGCCCGGGCAAAGCCAGCCGCAAAACGCGCGCCCGAGGAAAATAACCAGCACGGGTATAAACAGCCAAAAGCCGAAAAACACGGTCGCGATCCGCCCCCAGCACGTAACGATCGGACAGGATTGGCAGTTTACGAAAGGCACGATAAATGGGCATCTAAAAATCCCGTAATACGCCCATTGTCCGATCGCGCCGATAAAAATCAGCTGCACCAAACGACGAATTTTAGTTAGCCTAGAGACTTTTTTCATCTTTGCCATATTTACTATACTAAACATCTTTTACACCAAACCTTTCTATGAGTTCAAGCCCACGCGCCGAATGGATGGAGGTAAAGCCGTGTCGCTCAAAAATTTCCTGCCCGTCCGAGCAGACGAAGTCCGCAAAGTCATCGGCAAGCTTCTCGTCTTTTACGTATTTCATGATATTTAGCGTAAAGGTAAGCGGCCCCGGCGGGATGAGTTTCTCGTCGATAGGCATATATTCGATTTTGTCTTTAAATCTATCGTGCGTCGTTAGGCGCTTTTCGATGATGGACGCATCACCCTTGCCATCTACCAGATCGCACATCATAGTAATTACGCACGCTCCGTTGGCGACCATATTTTTCATAACAGGCTCGGTAAGACCTGAATTTTTCAAAATTCCCTTTACCGGTCCGCTACCCGGAGGCGAAGCCCTTAGCGGCAACATCACCCGCACGCCGGGTTCCGCTAGATCTTTTAGATCGCGAATTCCTGCGGGATTACCCTTTGGCACTACTAAAACGTAGTCGGTAAAACACAGCGGTCTAAAGCGAAGGCTAAGGCCAACCTTGCGTAGTTTTTGAGAGAGCTCCAAAACGCGAGCGCCGAAAACCTCCGTCTTGCCCTGCAAGGCTAGCAGCGACTTCCCGAGCGCCCCCGCAAAGGCGCCGGTGTACTGGATATTATGCCCCGTTTTGGACTCGTACGCTGCGTTTATCTGCGCAAAAGCCTCAGATAAACCTCCGCACGACCAAACTTGCAGCGAATCAGGCTTAAACGGCGTGAAGCCGGCGAGCATCGATTCGGGTCTGGCGATGGCTGCCGCTGCCAAAGCTCCTTTTAAAAAGCCGCGACGAGATGCGTCTACTTCTTTAAATTTCATCTAACCTCTCCTTTCTTTGGTTTGTTTTTAAATTTAGAAAATTCTTCATTTTAAAATTTCGAGCCACCCGCTTAAAGCAGTTCTATAAACGCTTCTAGACGCGTGCGAATTTGCCCGACGTCCTGTTTGGAGTAGTCGGTCTCCAAGCTCATATAGTTCGCTCCCGCTTCGCGGCTCGCCTCTTTGATCCTGTTCGTTTCGATCGCGTAGGTGTGGCAGCCGCTTAACACGACGTCAACGACGCCGTGGGCTTGATACTCGCGGATAAATTCCTTGATAATATCGCCTCTGGCGTCGTTTTGATACATCACCGAACATGGAATTTTAAGGTAACGCTCGGCGATATTTGCGACCAGATCGCCCTTTGTTTGCACTTGGTTTTGATAGCCTTTGGTGCCGGAGCAGTTTTCAAAGGCCACTACGTCCGCGCCCAGCTCCTCTATCTGCTTGATAACCTTCTCATACACGCCTCCGCTTGGACAGCCGGTGATGATGATCCGCTTTTTGCGAGTTTTTGGCGGCGTCATCTCCTTTGCGGCGGCTATGTAGGCGCGTATCATTTTAAGCTTCTCCTGCTTGTCGTATATGAAGTCGCTCGCAAATGAAATTTGATGAATTTCGCTGCCCGCTACCGGCATCGGATTTAGTTTGCCAAGCTCTAAAAGCTCCAACATCACCTTGCGCTCTTCGTTGTAAATTTGCACCGCATCGAGCAGCGCTTCATCGGTGATTTTCGTATCAAATTTTTGCTCTAAAACTTTACGAAATTCCCTAAGCTCGTCGGTAAAAAGCTCCAAGCTCTTGCCGTCTCTCATATTAGGCAGTTGCAACACGTGGACGTCCTTGTGCTTTGCCAGCAGCTCATACATCTTTTTCTTGCCGTCGCAGGTCGTTTCGCCTATGACGAGATCGCTGGCGTTCATATAGGGGCATTTTTTCGTAACCGCGTAGCCGTAGCTTGCTTTGATTAGTGGGCAAAGATTGCGCGGAAGCTCCGCGTGAGCGGCGTCTATCGGGCTCTCGTCATAGGCACAAAGCCCAACCGGCACGGCGCCCGCGGCGTAAATGAGCTCCTTTGGCGAATAGGTGCAAAACATTCCCACTACGTGTTTGCCTTGCTCTTTTAGATCGTGCAGAGCCATTGCGTTGCGCTTTTTAAGCGCGTCAAAATCCATCTTCATCTCGTCTCCTTTGAAATTTCATTTGCTTTGCGTGCGCCGATAAGCGAAGCGCCCATCGCGCCGCAGTAGATTGCGTTTTCGTGAGTAAAAATCTCAGCCCCCAGATGCTCGCCTAGAAGCTGTTTGAAGAGCGGCACGTTGCTAAGCCCGCCGCTTAAAAAATAAATTTGATTTTCCAGCCGTTTGATGAGAGAGGCGACCTTGTGCGCGGACGAGTCCACGATGGCGTAGGCGATCTCGCTCGTTTCGGCTCCGTTTGCGCTTAGCGAGACGATCTCGCTCTCGGCAAAAACAGTGCAGGTCGAGCTAATTTTAATCGCGGGATTTTTGCGGGCGGTTTTGTAAATTTCGCTCAGCTCTAGCCCCAGGCGGCCCGCGCTGATCTCTAAAAATTTGCCCGTACCCGCCGAGCATTTGTCGTTCATGATGAAGTCCGTAGGCTTGCCACCTTCTATTTTGATAGCCTTGGTGTCCTGCCCTCCCACATCTATGACGGTGCAGTCTTTCTCGAACAAAAAGTGCGCCCCAAGGCCATGGCATAAAATTTCGCTCATGCTAAGCTGCGCGTACTCTATGCTGACGCGTCCGTAGCCCGTAGCCGTTACGAAGCCCCCTGCGTAGCCTTTTTGCTCTAAAATTTGCTTGATCTGCCGCGCGACTCTAACTGCGCTAAAGCCGCTAGGTAGCAAAAACAGCTCGCAAAATTTGCCGCGCTCGTCCATAACGGCGACCTTTG
>NZ_CALKTS010000345.1 GCF_937997595.1 uncultured Campylobacter sp.
ATTCCATATCCAAGCTCTTTTTTCTGCACCTTGATGCGATCCTCGTAGCGATCGGTGCGCTCAAGCTTACTTAGCGAGTTCACGCGAGCAGAGACCTTCTCGTCGTGGATGAGCGGCGAGCTCTCGCGAGTTTTGGCAGATTTTTGATTTTCTTCGTAAGCTTTCATGCCGTGCTCGCACATAGGAATTTCAAAGAAAAGATGGGTTAAAATCGAAATTTCGCTTAGTTTTTCGACTGCGAAACTTAGCCAGGATTTGATCTCAGCGCTTAGCTTGTCCTCGTATTTTAGCGTCAAAGGCACGTGCAAAAGCGAGCAGGAGGTACCCACGTAGATGCGCTCCTTAGGCACGTAGGCTTCGATAGATTTGAGCTGAGCTAGCTTTTTGTCGATGTCGCTCTTCCAGATATTGCGCCCGTCGATCACGCCCGCAAAGAGCACGGTCTTAGCGTCTTTTAAGGCTTGAAGCTCTTTTTTGATATTCTCTTCGCTTGCGTAAACAAAATCAAGCCCGATCGCCCAAACATCGGTCTTTACTATCTCGCGCACGGCCTCGGTCGCGTGCTCAAAATAGGTCATAAAGATGATTTTTACGTTGCTTGCGACCTTGCTTAGGCGCTGATAGATCGGCGCGATCTTTGGCGCTAGCTCAGCCGCGCGATCCGTTACGAAAATCGGCTCGTCGATCTGAACTATAACCTCGCTATCAAGCTCGCTAAGAAGCTTTAGCAGCTCCTCATATTTCTCGGCAAGAGCGTCTAAATGCGCGAGCGGATCGCTTTTGTCGCTTGATTTGCTAAGCGCAATATAGGTGATAGGTCCAATTAAATTTATCTTTAGCGCGCAGGAGTCCTTAAAATCGTTATTCTTCGCGGCCTTGTATTCGCTTAAAATTTTACTAGGATTTAGGCTAAATTCCGCATACGCAGAGATCTCAGGCACGATATAGTGGTAGTTTGTGTTAAACCACTTCGTCATCTCCATCGCGACTGCGTCTTTACTGCCGCGCGCCATCGCAAAATACTGCTCATGCGCCGAAAGAGCCGCAAAGCGCTGCGGGATTACGCCGAAAAGCACGCTGGTATCGAGCATCAGATCGTAGTATGAAAAGTCGTTTACGCTAATTAGGCCGCTCCAAGCATCCAGCTGATATTTGATGTGACGATCTTTCAGTTCTGTAGCAACCCGCTCTAGCGCGTCATAATCGCACTTGCCCGCCCAATAGCTCTCCAAAGCCTTCTTTAACTCGCGCTGCTCTCCGATGCGCGGAAAGCCCGTAACGTAACTCTTCATCTCTATCCTTTGAGTAAAATTTTGGTATGAAAGTGTTGATTTTATCTAAAATTTCTTTTGCCGTCATTAAAATTTTAATCTAATCTCGAAAATGAACGAAATTTTATCCAAAAGCGCAGGGGTGGAATTTAGCCAATAAAATCTGAAATGGAATTTTTATCGACGAAATTCCGTAAGTTAAAATTTTAGGATTGAATTTAAAGGCGTTAAATTCATCATAATTTAAACCTCATCGCAAGATTCTACTAAAATCATTAGTAAAGCCTTGCGACGAAGCTAGCCTTACCTGACACTCTGCAAAGCCACCGAGCATCAAGGCTCTATGAAAGCAGTGCAATGCCTCAAATATAAAAATTCTTAGAATTTATAATTATATCCTGCGTAAACGCCGTATTTTTTACCGTCGTTATCTTCGATATAATCGCCGTCTTTGTACCACGCCTTGCTTGCTTTAAAGCCCATTTCAATCTCGCTATTGGAGCCAAACTCATACGCAGTACCTATCTTGCCGCCCAAAATGAAGCCACCCAGCGTATCGTCCGCTCTAACCCAGCCGCCATTGCTATAGTCTATTTTAACTTCAGTATCTAGCACCGAAAGCCCAGCGTAAGCGCCTAGGACGAGCTTAAATCTACCGAAAAGCTCCGGCGTAAAATCCGCACCGGCTACGAAATCGTGCGTGCTCCATTTAACCTTTCTTTTCGAATTGGCATTCGAGCTAGAATCCTCGCCCTTAAATCCGTAAAAATATCCACCGTAAGCTCTAAACGTGCCGAAGTCATATCCGGCTTTAACGCCGATCTGCGGCTGTCCGTCATCAAAACCCGCAGCTTGGTTTTTGAAATTGTATCCGCCTTCGCCACCTATGAAAAGTCCCTCCGCCATCGCGCTTACTGCAGCTAAAGAGCTAAGAAGCGCCACTTTTGCAACTAAATTTCTCATCTTTACTCCTTTTGGTGAAATTTCATCTTAATGATAGCGACACACTTCGAAACCTAGGCTAAATTTAAAGTAAATACATAACATTTACGATTTTTAGTGACAAAATTTTAAGTATTTTTGTAATTTATTTATAGCCAGTATAAATTCTAAATCTCCATATAATTTACATTATAAATTTTTTATCGCTTAGTAACATATGCTTTGTAAAAGTATAGCGTAATAAGAATTTACGCGGTATTCCTCTGGATATAAATTTATCTTAATAACTTGTAAATCCGCGCAGAATTACTTAAATAAATCGGCTCAAATAAGTCTTTGTCGTAATTTTCTAGCACGAAGAGCTGAATGAAAGTCGATTCAAAGACTTTTTCATCTAAAATCAATATTCTTTCGTAGTCCGGTAAGAATATCACATAAAGATCGGAATTCTTATCTAATTGCTTAGATAATTTAACGAGCTTACCGTTTACCTCGCTCACTTGATAATATGTGTTGATCGGTATCTTTTTGCCGTTATGAATCAGATATTCGGGATCGGCACTGGGTAACATATACTCGCCATTTATGCTAGCACTTTTCCCATCCTCACCGATTTCAATATCATAGCCTATAACAGCCAGTGGATTCCAAGACTCTTTACCTGTTTCTATATTTACGGCAGAAAATCTTAAGATATTGGGCAATATATCTATCATGTGCGGTACAAAATAATAATATATATCCCTAGTTTTCCGTGGAAGCTTGAAATTCTTATCGCTTAAAGAACTTAAAAATTTATTGATATCCGCTTCGCCATAATCTTTTTGAATTTGATATAGATTTAGTTTAAATTTATCTTCCAGTTTAGGATCAAATTTTTTACCTTGCAACTTTTGTATATATTCGACATTAAGCCTTGCCATATTAGCAGAGCTTACCTCATCTTTATTAAAGGAAAACGCACTCATAAAAGTGTATTCTCCTGCCTGCCTACCTCCGGGATCAGCTACTACTTTTACATCGGAGTAATATCTGATTAAATATCCGTAATCCCACCACGATAACACATAATCCTCTCTGCTGGCTTTATTTTTTAGCTTCGCAAGAGGCGTTATGGAGTCTTTCGTAAGCGTAGGCGCAACTCGGAATTTATAAATAAAATCTATGCTAGGCATTATCGCTAAACAGGTTAAAATAGCTAACAAAGTACTTCTAAGCCAGGTGCGTATTTCAAAGTAATTCAGCGTGAAATATATAAAATAAGCAAATCCAAGCGCTATCATCGGTGTAGCGTACATTGTAAAGCGAGTTCCACCGAAAAGTGCTAAAACTCCAAGCGCTATCATCGGCAAGGTTAATATAAACGAACGGAATTTTATCAGTAGTAGAGCCAACCCTCCTACGGCGCATATAAATATAAATAGATGCCCGCTAGATTCAAGCACAAATTTTATAAAATTAGCATTGGCAACCTCCTTGACCGTATTTCTAACGCCGTAGAAGTAGAAAATTTCCTCTTTGCTTACATCCTTTAAGATGTATGCTTTAAGCTGTACTGCTATAGGCACAAGTCCGCCGAATATGACGAACGTAATTACGGCGATCGTACCCAAAATCCAAAGAGCTTTTTTGCTTTTATGGCTTAGAATTTTAATCATTAAAAAATA
>NZ_CALKTS010000346.1 GCF_937997595.1 uncultured Campylobacter sp.
ACCAAAAACTATCTCGAGGACGTCGATCTGATAAAATTTGACTTCCTGGGTCTAAAAAACCTCGATGTGATCGATAATGCCATCAAGCTCGTCAAGCGCCGCTATAATCGCGACATAGTTTGGGAGGAGATAGACTTTAACGATCCGCAAACTTACAAAACGATTCAAAGCGGCAACACGCTGGGGATTTTCCAAATCGAGGGCGCGGGCATGCAGGATCTGGCGATGAACCTGCGCCCCGACCGCTTCGAGGATATCATCGCGATGATCTCGCTCTACCGCCCGGGGCCGATGGATCTAATCCCCGATTTTATCAGGATCAAACACGGCGAGCTAAAAGCTAGCTATATTTTTCCGCAGATAAAAGAAATTTTAGAGCCTACCTACGGCATTATCGTCTATCAAGAGCAGGTCATGCAGATCGTGCAGAAGGTGGGCGGCTTTAGCTTGGGCGATGCCGATCTCGTGCGTCGCGCGATGGGTAAGAAGGATGAGAAGAAGCTTGCCCACATGCGCGAGCAGTATCTAAACGGCGCCAAAGAGCTGGGCTTTGACGTAGCTAAGGCGGATGAGTTATTTGATCTGATTATGAAATTTGCCTCCTATGGCTTTAACAAATCCCACGCCGCGGCATATTCGATGATCACCTTTCAAACAGCCTATCTTAAGACCTACTATCCGGCGGAATTTATGGCGGCGCTGCTTACTTCGGAGGAGGGCAATACCGATAAAATTTCAAAGTATATCGACGAGGCGAGCCGCCTAGGTATCGGGCTTTTGCCGCCGTCGATCAATCAAAGCTTAAGAGGCTTTAGCGTCGTGGACGACGAAAACTCCAAATCGGGCACCTCGATAATCTACGGCCTAGGAGCGATTAAGGGCGTGGGCGGCGCTGCAATCGAGAATATCTTAGAGCTTCAAAGCGAGGCTAAATTTCAAAGCATCGACGATTTTGCTTCGCGAGTGGATAATTTCCGCGTCAATAAAAAGGTCATCGAGTCGCTGATCTATGCAGGTGCGATGGATTGTCTGGGTAAGAGCCGATTAGCGATGATTCAAAATATGGAAAATATCCTAGACGTGATGAAAAAAATCACCGAGATTAAAAAGGACGCCGCAAGCTCGCTTTTTGGAGAGGATGAGGATATGACGAGCGGCATGAGCGTAAGCTTCGTCGATACCGATAAGGAATTTCCGCAGGGCGAAATTTTAAAATTTGAGCAGCAGACCGTGGGTGTGTATCTTTCGGGACATCCGCTAGATGATTACAAAGAGGAGATGGAAGGCATCGACTATACGCTATCCTCGGCGTTTAGCGAGATCGAGGGCGATAGCGCCGAGGTGCTTAGTGTGGGGCGGATCGAGGATCTGTCCACACGCATGACGAAAACGGGCAAAAAAATGGGGATTTTAAACGTGCTTGATCTGCACGGCAGCTTCGAGCTTGCGGTGTTCGATAACGCGCTAAAGGCGATCGAAAACTTAAGCCCGCAGGAGCGGGAGCGCCCGTACGCCTTTATGATTAAAATTTCAAAAAGTGCGGTCGGCGGCGCGGCGTATCAGCTGTCGTTTCTTTCGATGATGAGCCTGCAAAACGCTCGAGATGCGAGCTTTCGTCCGCGCGCGGGAGTATTTTTGAGCGAGAATCCACTCAAAGCCTACGCCGCGCAGCTTGGTGCGATCGCGCATACCAAATCGAACGAATTTGACGAACTGGTGGGCGATGAGGACGCGAGCGTTAAAATTTTGTGCGTCGGCAAGATCGAAAACGTCCACACCCGCACGACCAAATCGGGCAAGCAGATGGCAAATCTTACGGTGCTTGATCTTGCGGGCAGCTTCGAGATGAGTGCGTTCGGCGATATTTGTGATGCGGTCACTGCGCTAACGGACGCGGAGCTGGAGCGCCCGATGGCGTTTTTGGCGCGGCTTAGCAAAAACACTAGCCCTTACGGCGGGAAATTTCAAATTTATCTGGATGAAATTTTAACTCTAGATGCCGCGCAGAATATCGACGGCTACGTACCTAGCAAGGTGCGAGGCTTTGGCAGTAGGGAGCGCGGAGGCTTTAACGGCGGCAATTCCGGCTCCAGCAGAAACTTTGGCGGCGAACGAGCTGGCGGCTTCGGCGGAGGAAATTTTGCTGAGCGAAGGGGCGGGTTTGCTGCGGAGGATCCCGTTCTTAAGGCGCGCAAAGAGCGCGAGACGCAGCGCAAAAACGCGCAGGATTTCGAGTTTGAGCTAAGCTTAGGCGAGCTAAGTCGCGAGAAAATTTATAAAATTTACCATCTCGCATTTTGCGACACGGCGCTGAAAAACACCAAGCGCCTAATTCTACGGATTCGCAACGGCAGCGAAGTGCTCGTTTATCCGACCGAATACATCGTGAGCGATAATTTTACCGAAAAGGTGCGCGAAATCATCGCGGCGTAGGTGCGACTCTTTCGTCGCGCCAGGTCGGTTAAAATTTTATTCTTGCTTGTTGCACCGCATACAAGCGGTATTTGAGCGCGCAGAAAGCCTAGACTTTGACGCGGTTGCGTGTTTGTTCCAAAATTTGTCGCGTGCAAAATTTACTGTGCGACGCATAAGAATTGTAATTACGCAGATAGTCTGTGATATCTAAATTTATTGCGTTCATCGCGGTGGAATTTTATCTGCCACAAATTTACAGGCACATAGACTGCTTCTGTTTTATTGCGTCGGCAAGGCTTATAGCGCGCCGTTTGAGTTGCCGCAATAACAGCTTGCCGTACCTCGGTAGAGCATGAATTATATTGTCGCACTAGCCTACCTGTTGCATGATAAACGGCATGAGCGTTTTTAAATTTCGAGCTAAATTTTTGCGAACGAAGCCTTGCTTTGGCGAATCTCCGCGCAGCTTTAAAATTTTAAACTTTAGCGGATTTGAAATTTTAGGCATAGTTTTACTACGTAAAATTT